>DGUF01000184.1 GCA_002394525.1 Lachnospiraceae bacterium UBA4317
CTGGAGAAGCTCCCCGGCAATGCCGCGACGGAGGCCATGATCTCCATTTTCCGGGAGACGGAGGGCAAAAAAGAGAAGCTGGAGGTCCTCAGGAAGATCGAATGGTGCGAGGAGTCCCGCTCGTTTTTCCGGGACCTGGCTCAGAACAGCGAGGACATGGATCTCAGGGAGGCGGCCGTCCTCAGACTGGTCTATCCGGACTGCCGGGACCTGCTGCTTCAGCTGCTGGAAAATGAGAGGGTCCATACGATCCGCATTGCCGCGCTGGAAAAGCTGCCCGTGCCTGAGGAGACGGAAGCAGTATCAAGGGCAGCGCTCAGCGACCTGGACAGGTCTGTCCGAAGGGAAGCACTCAGGAAACTGACTTATCCGGACAGCCGGGAGACCCTTCTTCACGCCGCCGCGGAGGATGAGGAAGAGGACAACCGTGTCCTTGCCATGGAACAGCTTTCTCTGCCTCAGGAGCGCGAGGCGGTGGAAAGATTTGCCCTGAATGATCCCGAAGTGAAAGCCCGCCGCAGGGCGCTGGACAGGCTGGAAAAAGCAGATTCGCGGGAAACCATCGAAAAGGCGGCATTGGAGGACAAAGACGCCTTCAACAGGCGCCAGGCCCTGCAAAAACTCACCTACAAAAAGTCGAAAGGGATCCTGCGGAGGGCTGCCCTGGAGGACAAGGAGAAGGACAATCGCAGAGCTGCCCTGGACCAGCTTCTGGATCATGGAGAAAAGAAAACAATGGAAGAGGTCGCGAAAAAGGACGAGGACAAGGACCTCCGGGCTCTGGCCCTGAAGCAGCTGTCCTACCCTGCCTCCAGGGAGGCCCTGATCTATGTAGCGACGCATGACAAGGAGGAAGACCTGAAGCGGACCGCCAGAGAGCAGATGCCCTGGATGAAGGAGCCGGAGCCCTGGGGGCATTTCATGACGGAACCCAGGTTCAGCTTCGGACTCTATCCCACCGGCCCCACAGAGGATGACCGCCTCAAGGGGGCGATCGCCCTGGCCCGGAATCCCATCGTGCCCACGGACGTGGTCCTCCGCAAGCTCTGCACCCAGATCCAGGACGGCGTGTCCGCCGAGTCCGGATCCGTGACCCTGAGCATCGCGGGCTGGTCGGCGGCGGCCCTGGGCCGGATCCTGACGGCGCAGATGAAGCCGGAGGACATCGCGCCCAACCAGAAGCGCTTTCCAAAGGCGATCGACCGCCATAACGAGACCCTCGGGAAGATCCGGGAGCTCCAGGACCGGCTCAGGCCCTACGAGGGCAGGAAGGTCTCCGACCTGGCCGGGATTGAGCGCAGCAATGTGGAGGATATGATCAACACTTTGAACGGGTACCGCTACGAGCTTGAAAAAGGACTGGGCTGGTACATGGTCGACAACGGAGACCGGCCCTTCGCCTACCTGGCCCACATCCTGCGGGACAGCCAGACCCGCGTCCCCCGCTTCATCAAGCAGGGCGTCATCATGGGCCTGGTGGACTGGCTGGCCGCCAACGCCTCCCATCCGGAGGCCAAAAAGCTGTTGGAGACCGTGGTCGCCGTCCGCGCCGACCTGATCCGGTCCGACAGCGACCTGAGCTTCTACGAAGTGCGTGTCCCTTCCGACTGCCCCCGGGATGCCTACGCGGCCCTGCTCGCGGACGTCCTGCACTGCGCGAATCCGTCCGTCACCTTCTGTGACACGGGCGAGCTTTTGTCCATCGCGGAAGAGGAGGTGCCCGGCTGCATGGACATGCTCCGCGTCTGTCCCCTGCGTCTGATCGACCCCGTGAACCGGCAGACCCTGGGCTTCTACAAGTTCAACCCCTACGTGCACGCCATGTGGACCCAGTACCAGCCGCCGCTTAACACGGGCAAGGTCATCGCCCGCTACCACGAGGTGGACGACCGGACCAAGCCCCTCAGCTCCGGCCTCAACCTCCAGCTCTTCCGGGATCCCTACGGGGTCATTCCGACCATCTTCCACGAGTACCAGCACTTCATGGGTGACCCCAATGAGGCCAGCGTCTTCCTCAAGACCCAGATGTTCTCGATCCGCTTTTACAAGAAATACCGCAGCGCCAACGCGAAGGCGGACGGCGTCTTCGCGCAGATGACCTCCATGCTGGGCCTGCCGCCCGCAGTGGAGAAGATCGGAGCCCTCAACAATATCATCCGCCAGTGCTACGGGGAGCAGCACCCTCAGAGCGTGGCGGAGGCCCATGCCGACGCCCGGCTGGCCGACCTGAACAAGGGAATCGAGGATGTCAACAGGAAACAGACCTGGGACAAGGATATCCGCTTCCCTCTGTTTGCGGATAAGGAGGACGAGAAGAACCGCGACCTCATCAGGGAGATCATTATCCGTTTTGACACCGTGCCCAAATCCATCACGGACCGGGAATTTACCGAGATCCTGGAGGCGGACGCAGAGACAGCTTAAAGAAGCATGTCCAGGTGTCTGAGAGGAGGCAGCATCCTTTAAAAAACCGTGCCCTGCTCACGAAAAGCGGGGCACGGTTTTATGCTGTCCGGGGCGGATGCGCAGGGGCCCGGCAGGTCAGGTCCGGCAAAAAGTCCGGTAGAAGACCGGCCGATGTGTGGCTCGGGTCAGGCCCGGAAGGACCTGAGCTTCTTGTGGAGGTTGCCCTTGCTGCAGGCCAGGTCCATCTCTCCGTTTTTACAGTCGATGTAGATATCGCCGTTTTCGGCGTTTCTGGCCACGACCGCGCCGACCTCCTCCAGGCGCTTCCTGGTGGCTCCCCGGCCGGACCGCTCGAAGTGGTGGTAGTTGGAAAAGGCGATCTTTGGCATGACGGCCTTGCAGATGGCGGGATTGCAGGCGTTGGCATCCCCGTGCCACTGGCACTTGAAGATATCCGCGCGCAGGCCCCCCACAGCCTTGATCAGCAGGTTGTTGGCCTCATTCTGCAGGTCTCCGGCGGAGTGGAAGATGACCTTGCCGTCCAGGGTGAACCTGGTCACGATCGACTGGTTGTTGACGAAGTGATGTTCGTCGTGCTCGGGGAGGGCGGAAGCGGGGGCCTGCCAGACGCAGTCACAGCGGATCTTCCCCACGGTGAAGCCCTTACCGGCCTTGAGGTAGGTGCAGGAGGCGCCGTATTTTTTTGCCTTCCGCTCCTGGCTGCGGATCGCGCTGGCGTAGGTCTTCTGGTACTTGTCCAGGCCGGAGGTGTCGGGCAGGTAGAGGGCCTTGACCTTGAAGCTGTTGAAGACGTCCGTGAGGGCGCCGTAGTGGTCGCCGTGGGCGTGGGAGATGACGACGGCGTCGATGGTCCGGATGCCGGCGGCCCGGAGCTTTTTGACGGTCTTGCCGGTCTTCTTGGCCGTGTCGATCAGAACGACATGTTCGATCGTCTTGTCATCCGCGCCGTACTGGATGATGGCGGTCGCATCGCCGAACTGGGTCTCGTCGCCTTCAAAGAACCAGACGCCCCAGACCCTGATCCGTGGGTGTCCGTCCCCGGAAGCCGGCTCTTTTTGGGGAGGGGTCTCCTGCTTTTTCTGGTCCTGGCGGTTTCTGACAAGCTCGTCGACCATGGCCTGGACCTTGCCGGCGTCGTAGCCGTTGAAGCGAAGGAGGAGACGGCGGACGGCGCCTTTGCCGTAGATATCGGCCAGGACATCCTCCGCGGCATCGGCCAGGCTTTTTCCGGCGCGGCCGGCGAGGGCGTTGATGGCGGCCTGGGCCTCATTGGCGAAGGGCCCCATCCGCTCCGTGCGGTAGTCCTCTTTGCCGGCCCTTCCGGCTATGATGTAGACGGCCATGTCGCGGGATTCCAGCTCCATTTTGCCCCAGACCCGGTTGATCTCCTGCTGGATGAGGGCGACGTTCTTCTCCCCGAAAACAGAGAGCTGCTTTTCTCTGACAGTCCCGGAGCCGTAGACGCCCAGCATACACTCCGCGGCGGCCAGGGTGACCTGCAGGTCATCCATGGGATCCATGGGCGCATATTTGGGCCGGACCCTTCCCAGGATCGACCTGCCGGACCTGGTCCTGCGCCTGCAGGTATCCCGGCTGATCTGCTTATAGTTACCGCACAGATCAACATTGGCGCCCAGGGCCAGCTCCGTGTGGTTGGGGGTGCCGTCCTTCGCGGCGAAGACGATCAGGTCTCCGGGGAGGATGTCCCCGGTCCCGGTTTTCCAGATGCCCAGCTTTTCCGCGTTCTTTTTGAGGGTCCCGGAGCTCTGGGCGCAGCCTCCGACCAGGTCGATGCCGCCCGCGTCGTAGAGGATGGCCATGCATGTCTCCGTGCACCACTCGTCGGTCATCTTCGCATTGTGTCCGTGTTTGTTGAGGGTGCTGATGACATCCTGGTGGGCCGTCAGAGATCCATCATATTTTGCTGCTGCCGTCAGTACATCCCAGACTGTACACTTTGCTGCCATAATCCTTCCTGCTCCTTTCCTGAAAATATGTCGTGCGGGTCCGGCCGGCGGGGATGCATAAGATCCCGCGTAAAAGTGCCTGACCGCCTCTTCCTTCTGGCCTTTCCATCACATTCTTTCTATATTCTATTATATATTTCCTCTCTCCGCTTTCCAATCAGGAAAGCAATAAGAGTGAAAAAACGTTCGATAGCGTTTTTTCACTCCGGTGCCTGTGCCGCAAAACTGTCCGGGCACTGTTGACCACACCGGAGAACCCTTTGCGGGCTTGCTCCCCGCGCTGCCGCTCCGGCGGGCGGCATGGACGGAGAGAGGGCGGAAGATTGGCGGTTGCAGAAAAAGAACCTTTAGCATACAATACCAAAGAATGTGCAAATATGCGGGACTGTAGAAACGAGACCGGTCCCGACCGGATACAGAAATAACATCAGCAGAGCGATTGGAAGGCGGTCAGACAGATGGGAAAGAGCAGTCAGCGCAGAGAAAACAGGCATCACAGGAGAAAGGAAGGGGGCTTTACAGGACAGATCGGTTTTGTCATGGCGGCGGCCGGAAGCGCGGTCGGTGTCGGAAACCTGTGGAGGTTCCCCTATCTGGCGGCCAAGGACGGAGGCGGCCTCTTTATCCTGGTCTACCTGGTTCTGGCGCTCACGTTCGGCTTTACCCTGCTGACCTCCGACATAGCGATCGGCCGCCGGACCGGGATGAACTCTATCAATGCCTACGGGCAGATGCGGCCCCGCTGGCGTTTTCTGGGGATCATCACCTTTCTGGTCCCGGTCCTGATCATGACCTATTACGCGGTCATCGGAGGCTGGATCACGAGATATATCGTCGTCTATCTGGCCGGCCAGGGAGATGAGGCCGCGGTGGACTCCTATTTTACCTCCTTTATCACATCGCCGCTGCAGGCATCCATGTACGCGGTCATCTTTATGCTTTTGACTGCCTGGGTCGTTTTTAACGGCGTGGAAAAAGGGATTGAAAAGTACTCCCGGATCCTGATGCCGGTCCTCCTGGTCATGATCATTGCCATCGCCGTATTCTCGCTCACGCTGAAAAATACGGACGCGTCGGGCGTGACGCGGACGGGCCTGCAGGGGCTGGCGGTCTATCTCAAGCCCGACCTGTCCGGGATGACAGCCGGGCGCTTCATGCAGATCCTGCTCGATGCCATGAGCCAGATCTTCTTTTCCCTGAGTGTTTCCATGGGCATCATGATCACCTATGGATCCTATATCAATAAGAATGTCGATATCAATACCTCCGTCCACCAGATCGAATACTTCGATTCGGGCGTGGCCCTGCTGGCGGGTATGATGATCATTCCCTCCATTTTCGTCTTCGAGGGGATTGAGGGCATGAAGGCGGGGCCCAGCCTCATGTTTGTCTCCCTGCCCAAGGTCTTCAACGCCATGCCCGGCTTCGGTTTTATCGTGGGCCTGCTGTTTTTCCTGATGGCGGGATTCGCGGCGCTGACCAGCTGCGTGTCGGTCCTGGAGACCATTGTGGCCAACTGCATGGAGATCTTCCACGCGGGCCGCAGGCGGACCACCATCCTGCTGACCATTGTCTACACTGCCGCTTCGGTCATCATCGCCCTGGGCTACAGCGTCTTTTATGTGGAGATCCCCCTGCCCAACGGCAGTATGGCCCAGATCCTGGACCTGATGGACTATATCAGCAACAGCCTCATGATGCCCTTTATCTCCCTCCTGTCCTCGATCCTGATCGGCTGGGTCGTCGGACCTGCCTGGATTGTGGAGGAGGTTGAGTACGGGCACAGGACCTTCCGCATGAAGACGCTCTACGCGGTCATGATCCGCTATATCGTGCCCGTGATGATGTTCGTCCTCTTCCTGCAGTCGACCGGGATCCTGGGCTGGATCCTGAAGTGACCGCGCTGTCACAGCGCATTTGCGGGACGGCGGAAGCGGTTTTTTCACTCCGGTGCCTGTGCCGCGGGACCGTGCACCTGTGATCGCAATGTGGTGCCGCTCTTTCGAGCGGTGCTGTCGGAAGGAGAAAAAAGGAGACCTGACACTTGTCAAAGGAACTCAAGCCCCGCATCCTGCGCCTGGAGATCGAAGAGGACGGCGGGGGAAAGACGATCAGGGAATACCTGAAGCAGAGGATCGGCTTTTCCTCCAGGCAGCTGAGCCGCTTTAAGTACCGCCGGGACGGGATCCTGGTCAACGGGGAAAAAAGATATGTCAATTATGCGCTGAGAGCGGGAGATGTCCTGGAGCTCCGGCTGACTCAGGGCGGGGAGCCCGTGGAGGAGGATCAGGATGGTCCGGACGGGAGAGGGGCCGGCGGCTATCTGCCTGCCTGGGACGGCCGCCTGCAGAAGATCTGGGCTCCTCCCGCCCGCTGGCTGGCAGAGGGGCATCCCCTGCGGATCCTCTATGAAGACGAGGACATCCTGGCGGCGGACAAGCCCTCCGGCGTTGTCTGCCATCCCAGTCCGGGACATTTTGACGACACCCTGTCCAACCAGGTGGCAGAACACCTGGGGCGGATCGGGCAGGAGCTGGATGTGCGCGTGACCGGCCGGCTGGACCGGGACACATCGGGGATCGTGATCTTTGCCCTCAATACGGAGACGGCTGCCCAGCTGATCCGGCAGAGGGAGCGGTCCATGATGAGCAAGCTCTATATAGCCCGCGTCCGGGGACATTTTTCGGACCGGGGGGAGGAGGCGGCCGGCACGGTGGACCGGCCTCTGCGGAGAAAGGGGCCGGACTCTTTCCTCATGGTGACCGCCGAAGACGGAAAGCCGGCCAGGACCCATTACCGGGTGCTGGAGGAAATGGAGGACGGAAGCACCCTGGCCGCCTGCCGTATAGAACACGGCCGGACCCACCAGATCCGGGTCCACATGGCGTCGATCGGCCATCCCCTGATCGGAGACTGTCTCTACGGAGAGGAGTCCTCCGAAGACGGTACGGGCGGGCAGGGACCCCTGATGCTCCACGCCTTCCGGGCAGAGCTTGTCCAGCCCTTCACGGGGGAAAAAATCTGTCTCGAGGCCCCGCTGCCGGACTGGGCGGGGGCTTTGCACTTGTAACTGGCTGCTAATATATACAAATAAAAAAGAAAGGGGACGATCATGGAAAAAGATTTGTATGTCATCGAAAACGAATTCCTCAGGGTCGGCATCGCAGCCCACGGGGCGGAGCTCTGCAGCATCTATGACAAGGGGCGAGGGCATGAGGTCGTATGGACCGGGGAGCCGGAGTACTGGAACCGCCATGCTCCCGTCCTCTTTCCCTTTGTAGGCAAGGTGAACGGCGGCTTCTACCGCTATAAAGGGCAGTCCTATCCCATGGGCCAGCACGGATTCGCCAGGGATATGGAGTTTACCCTGACCGGGAAGACAGAGGAGGCTGTCAGCTTCCGCCTCTGTGACAATGAGGAGACCCGGACAAAATATCCTTTTGCCTTTGAGCTTGAGATCACGCACCGCCTGCAGGGGCGCAGGGTCCTGGTCGAATGGAGGGTAAATAATCCCTCGGACAGAGACCCCCTGTATTTTTCCATCGGCGGACATCCGGCCTTCAACTGCCCTGCGGACCAGGGACAGAAAAAGACCGACTATTACCTGCGCTTTGACGGACACGAAGGGGACGCATCCATCCCCTATGTCCTGATCGACCAGCCCTCCCAGGGGATCGACACCGGCCATGTGCACAGGCTTGCCCTTGACGGAGGCTTCGTGCCCGTCACGGATACGACCTTTGACCGGGACGCCTATATCTTTGACGAGGGTGTGGTGCAGACCGTGACCCTCTGCTATCCGGACAGGACTCCCTATGTCACGGTGTCGGCGCCCGGCTTTCCCTCCTTTGGCGTCTGGTCCAAGCCGCATACGGATGCCCCCTTTGTGTGTCTGGAGCCCTGGATTGGCCGCTGCGACAACATGGGCTTTGCCGGAGAACTGCCTGAAAAGTACGGCGAGCAGTGCGCAGGCCCCGGGGAGGTCTTCGAGGCCGCCTATACGATCGAAGTGAACTGAAAAAACGCCTCCGCGGGACCGGGACTGCTGCCGGCCGGCGCGGAGGCGTTTTCTATATGTGCGCCGGGCATGGCGCAGTT
>DGUF01000210.1:0-4569 GCA_002394525.1 Lachnospiraceae bacterium UBA4317
CCGGACACCTACTACCACATGCTCTACGACATCACCGCCAGCCTGGCCCGCCACGGATTCAAAAAGCTGGTCTTTCTGATCTGCCACGGCGGCAACCGGCCGGTCGTCGACACCCTGGCCAGGCAGGCCCGGGCCGACTTCGGGGTCCTTCCCTTCGTCCTGGCCTCCGGCGCCTTCTTCCACCCGGATGTCCAGGCCACGATCTCCGAGGTAAACAGCTGGGATTTCCACGGCGGCGAGATGGAGACCTCCATGGTCCTGGCCATCAACCCGTCCGCAGTCAAACTGGACCTGTCCGAGACAGGCTATAAGTCAGGCGGCTTTGCCGGCAAAAAGGTCATCCGCTTCGGCGGCGACCACGCCCTGACCTGGATGGGGGAGGACCTGCAGACCGCGGACGGAAAGCCCATCGGCATCGGCGGAGACCCCCGGGGCGCCACGGCCGAAAAGGGCCGGATCATCCTGGAGACCAGCGCCAGAGAGCTGGTTCCCGCCCTGCTGGAGATCCGCGACTGGTAAGTCAGCGGGTGAGTCATTGGGGACTGAGTCACCCGTGCCGCGTGACATTGCGCATGGGCTCCCCGTCCAGCCAGGCCTGCAGGTTGGAGGCGGCTATGCGGACGATCCTGTTGACGGTCTCGGGCAGGAAGAAGTGTCCCGCCACATGAGGGGTCAGGATCAGGTTGTCCAGGTCCCAGAGGGGGCTGTCCGCGGGCAGGGGCTCCGGCTCGGTCACGTCCATGGCGGCGCAGGCCAGGTGCCCGGCCCTCAGGACCTTTTCCAGGGCTGCGGGATCGACCGCCGTCCCCCGGCCCGCGTTGAGCAGGTAGGATCCTTCTTTCATCAGGAACAGCCGTTTTTCATCCATCAGATGGTAAGTCTCCTTTCCTCCCGGGAGGACCATGGCGACGATATCGGCGCGGGGGAGGTACTGGTCCAGTCTGTCGATCGTGTCCTGTTCATCCAGGTAATCCGGCTTGTCCACATTTTTCCTGCGCAGACCGATCGTATAGGCGCCGAGGGTCTTCACCTTGCGGGCATAGCTGCCGCCAATGTCGCCCAGGCCCAGGATCAGGACCGTCGAGCCCTCCACAGACGCGATCTGTCCTCTGGACTTCCACTCATGCTGCACCTGGCCCCTGGCGTACTGGCCCAGGCGGCGCACCATGGCGAAGGTCAGGGCCAGCATGTGCTCGGAGACGGCGAGGCCGTAGGCGCCCACAGCCGTCGTCAGGAGACAGCCCTCCGGCAGGACCCCCGCCGGCGTATACACGTCCGCCCCAGCCGAATTGAGCTGGACCCACTGCAGGTTTTCCGCTTTTGAGACCAGCTGCGCGGGCAGGTTTCCGATCAGGGCATCCTGGTCCGCCAGAAGGTCCGGTGTGACCTCCGTCCCGGGCCGGAAGGTGATCAGGCACCGGTCTCCCCCCTGCTGCAGGAGGAGGTTCTTCTGCTCATCTCTTAAGGGTATCGTTACCAGAACTTTCTTTTTTTCCATTCCCATTTTTTTCACACCAGCCTCCGGATTGCCCGGCCGACCCCGTTGTGGTCATTGTCCTCTGTCACCATGTCACAGATTTCCCTGATCTCCGGAGCCGCATTGGCCATGGCCACCGCGGTTCCCGCAGCCTCCAGCACAGCCCTGTCGTTTTCCGAATCCCCGATCGCAGCCGTCTCCTCCATGGTCAGGCCCAGAAGGTTCGCCAGAATGCGCAGCCCCTGGCCCTTTGACACTCCCGGAGCAGTCAGCTCCAGCGTGAACTCATCTGTCACGCTCAGGCTCAGCGGCAGGTGCCGCACCCTGGCCAGGGACTCGTCGCGGTCCTTCCGGCAGCGGAAATAGATATTCATCTTGGGAATGGAATCATGACCTTCCGCCTCCGCCCGCATATCCGGGACCAGGGTCGCCACCTTTTGATAGGTCTCCGCGAAAGCTCCCATATGGTAGGCCTCCAAATCTCTGAACTGGTCCTCTGCCAGGATGGAAAAACCGTCCCCGAGGAACTGGAGCATACCTGTCTGCGCCCCGACCAGGTCGATCACTTCCAGGATCAGGTCACGGGGGATTGCCTGCCGGTGCAGGACCCGGCCCTCCCGGAAATCATAGATGACGGCGCCGCTGGTGCAGATCCCGTAGCGGACCGCGGGCAGCTGCCCGCAATAGGGCCTGAGCTCACAGATGTCCCTGCCCGAGCAGTAAACGAGATGAACCCCCTTCGCAGCTGCATAGGCGATGTCCCCGGCCGTATCCGGATGAAGGGTCTTGTCGGACATCAGGAGCGTCCCGTCCATGTCCAGCGCGATCAATTTAACTTTTTTCACAGGCATTTACTCCTTTTTTGAAGGCTCCTTTTTTTGAAGACCCCCTTTTTTGAAGGTTCCCTATTTTGAATGTTCTCACACAGTATCCGCGAGCCTGAACTTCAGGTCCGGATATATGGAGCACAGGATCTCATCCTCAAACCGATAGACCGTTGCTTCCTCTTCTTTTCCAAACAGGTAGACCATAACTGTTCTATGCACGGAATTAATCACCCAGTATTCCCGGACGCCGGCACTTCGGTACATAAAGAGCTTCTTTCCGTAATCCCTTTTTCCGGTGGAGGGAGAGGTCACCTCTATGACCCAGTCCGGCGCCCCGTGGCAGCCATCATCTTCGATTTTTTCCGGATTACAGATCACCGTGAGGTCCGGCAGCAGATAGGTCGAGTCGTCATTTTTGAGAAAGACGCCGAAAGGCGAGAGGAAGGCCTCACAGTCTCCGCCCCTTCCACGTATGTAACTGGCGATCACCAGATACAATTCCCCGATGATCCGCTGATGGGTCGTAGTCGGGACCTGCATGATAAAGAGCCTGCCGTCAGTCAGCTCCGCCCGGATGCTTTCCGGAAGGGCCCGGATATCCTCCATCGTATAGACCCGCTCCGCTTCAGTCATTCCGTCAGGAACAGGATTCTGAAACACCCATTCCGCGGCGCCCTCTCCCAGCACTGATTCAAGATCCTTTTTTTCCTTTTCATCAATGATCTTCCTGTAGTCCATCCTCGCCCCCTTCTGAGCAAAATGTCTTATGTGCACAAACCGTTTCCGGTTTTTCGTCAAAATGCCGAAATTTAAAAGTGAGGCACACAAGTCGGGGGACATGCCAGGTGACCGCTTTGCGAAGTCAAAGTACTTCTCCTGGCAGGTCCCCGACTCATCCATCCCCCGGTTCACGTCAGCGCAGAAGCCGCGTAGAGTTCCGCGGCACAGCGGAGCATCGTGTCGTCCGTGTGGAAGGCCGGCTTGTGCAGGTCCTGCACAGGCTCTCCCTCCGCAGTGCTGCCGACCCAGTAGAAGAAAGACGGGACATATTGGCGGTAACAGGCAAAGTCCTCGCTGGCCAGGGAAGGCTTGAAGTCGATCAGCTCGCAGCCTGTCGCGGCGGCACATTTTCGCGCCCGGTCCGTCATCTCCCGGGAATTCCAGACCGTCGGGATCCGCCTGGTCCAGTCGATCTGCGCCCTGCACTCATAGGCCTCCGCTGTCCGGGAGGCGATGGTCTCGATGCGGGAGATTGCCCGGTCCAGGGCCTGGTCTGAGAGGGACCGCACAGTCCCCAGCAGCCGGACCTTGTCGACCACAAAGTTGACAGGGCTGCCGCCCTCGATCATGTTGACCGTGAGCAGAACGGAATCCAGAGGATCCGTATTGCGGCTGACAACGGTCTGCAGGCTCTGCACGACAGCAGCCGTGCAGACGATGGCATCCGCGCACAGATGGGGCATGGATCCGTGTCCGCCGACGCCGTGGATCAGGATCTCAAAATTCCGCTTGCCCGCCATCAGGGCCCCCTCATGGCAGACGATCCTGCCGCTCGGGACCGCTGGCCAGTTGTGCATGCCAAAGCAGGCATCGGGATGGATCAGATCAAAGAGGCCGGCGTCGATCAACATGCAGGCCCCCCTGGCCCCCTCCTCGGCTGGCTGAAAGACCAGGTCCACCGTCCTGTCAAGCGCGCCGTCTGTCTTTGCCCGCTGTAAAAGGAGGGCTGCTCCCAGCAGGGATGCCGTGTGAAAATCATGGCCGCAGGCATGCATGACACCGGGATTCCGGCTCTTCCAGGGGCTCTCAAATGCCTCCTCCTGCGGAAGGGCGTCGATATCCGCCCGCAGCATGATCTCCTCCTCACCTTTTTGCCCGCGGATCTGCGCGACGATGCCGGTCCCCGTCTCCGTGGACAGGGGGAGGATCTGGAAATCCGGCAGGGTCTCCAGAAAACTCCGGATCTTCTCCGTCGTCTGATACTCCTGTCCGGAAAGCTCCGGGTACATATGAAGATTCCGTTTGAAGTCCAGGATCCTCTGATATTCCTGCTCTAAAAGTCTGTAGGGATACATCTTTTTCTCCATGACAAAACGTCACTGTACACGCCCCTTCGAAGGGCGTGCACATGTAACGCTGCGTTCAGCGATTCGACAATGCGAAGCATTGTTATATGCTTCGCGTGCGCTGAACGCTGTTCAACTCGGGTTTTGCGTTGGAAAGCACGCAAAAACACCTCGAATTCGTGGCAGTCTGAACAGTTAC
>DGUF01000210.1:4621-5054 GCA_002394525.1 Lachnospiraceae bacterium UBA4317
AATTCGTGGCAGTCTGAACAGTTACGACAAAACAACAATGGATAACTCTATCATTGTAACACAGTCATGCAGCTTTTTATCCATTGATTGAAAGGCGCGAAAAAATCCTGCTGTCAATCACTGTGCACGCCCTGCCGAGGGCCTGAAAGCAATCCGGCCGGAAACAGGAAAGCCGCGGCTGTCACCAATTCACTGACAGCCGCGGCTTTCACAGATCTGCAAAATATTTTAATATTCCGCTGCGTGTGTATTTTCCCAAGATGCGATTTCTATCCTTCTTACAGGATGGTCTTTTTTCTGACAGCGATCAGAATGCCTGCCGCCAGGACCAGGACGGAGCCCCCGACCAGAAGGACCGTCGTTTTGGCAGAGGGCTGACCTGAAACGTCCGCTCCGCCGCCCTCTCCAGGGGAAGCAGGTCCTGTCCCCATTC
>DGUF01000106.1:0-1049 GCA_002394525.1 Lachnospiraceae bacterium UBA4317
ATGAGGATGCGGCCGCCGATGTTGTCCTGGATGATGAAGACCTTCTGGGTCTTCATGAGCTCCAGCAGGATCAGGAAGGTGACGATGACTTCCTCCCGGCTGGAGCCGGACTCCAGGAGGGCGCGGAAGTCGGTATGCGGGTGGGCCTGCAGGTAGGCACGGATGTAGAGGGACTTGGTGTCCATGCTGACTTCTTCGCGTCTGATCTTGCCGAAGCCGCTGCGGATGGGATCGCGGCGGCTTTTTTTTCTGCGGAGGACTTCGCCGAAGACCTTCTGCAGGGTCTGGAGGTCGGTGTCCCGGAGCAGGTCGTCGTAATCGATGGGCGGCTGGTAATTGCGGACCTCTTTGGGGAGGTTCTGGGCGCGGAAAAAGCGCCCGCCGGCTTCCTCGCGGCAGACGGTGAGTTCCTCGGAGAGATATTTGTACAACTTATATTCCAGAAGGCGCCGCACCAGCTCCTCGCGGGGATCAGCCTCCTCCTCGCCGGTCTCCTCGTCCTTTTCGCGGGGCAGGAGCATGCGGCTCTTGATGTCCAGGAGGGTCGCCGCCATGACCAGAAATTCGCTGGTCACATCCAGGTCCTCGCGGTCCATCTGGTGGATGTATTCCAGGTACTGGTCGGTGATCTCGACGATGGGGATATCGTAGATGTCGATCTTGTTTTTTTCGATCAGGTGCATGAGCAGGTCCAGGGGGCCCTCAAACACCGGGAGTTTTACAGGAATAGCCATAGTTTTGATTTTATTGCCGCCGGGGCTGCAGGGGGAGAGCGGAGTACATGTACATGCCCTTCGATGAGGCGTGCACAGGAAAGAGAGAGGCTCTGTCCCCGGTCTTTGAGGCCCGGACTCCGGCTGATTGAAGGTGTTTTCACAAATCAGAGTCAAAGTAGTAAGCATTATAGCATGAAATGGGAAATCTGCATCCCTTCTTGGTATTTCTTTTGGCGTTTTTTCCCGGTCTGTTTTGGGGGAAGGTGTCGAGGGAAAGGTGTGACAGAGGGACAGGCACCTTGTCACACTGCTGTGACAAGGTGCCTGTCCCTC
>DGUF01000106.1:1100-5606 GCA_002394525.1 Lachnospiraceae bacterium UBA4317
GTGCCTGTCCCTCTGTCACACCCTCTGTCGCACCGCCCCTCTGCCACACCCTCTGTCACACCCTGCCCCCGTCACCCTACCTCTGCCGCTCCTGTCGCTCTCCACATAAAAAACCCGTCCGGCGGTCAGGCCGGGCGGGTTTATAGATCAGTGGGGTCCTGGAAGGGGCTGCTTTGGCCTGTGACCAGGTGTCAGCCGGGCGCTCAGGTCGCGAAGAGGGAAGAGGAGGAGCGCACAAAGGGAGTCTCTCTGGCGGTCTCTCCGGAGGCGGATACGTCGATGGAATATTTCTTTTTGTATTCCTCGTAGTAGCGCTGGTAGGCGGAGCTGCGGTCTTCCCTGAGGTTGGTCAGATACTCGTGCATATCGAAGGAGTCGTGGCCGAGGACAATCATGGCGACCGCAATGTTGGAGCAGTGGTCGGAAATACGTTCGCAGCCGGTGATGATGTCGTTGAAGACGAAGCCCTGGGTGATGGTGCAGATCTTTTTCTGCAGGCGGTCGACATGGTTGAGCTTCATGGTGTCGCAGAGGTTGTCGATCAGTTCCTCAAGAGGCTCGATCTTTTCGGCTTCGCTGAGGTTGTTTTCGGTAAAGGCCCTTACAGCCAGGCCAGTGACTTCTCCGACTGCATCGCCCATGACGTGGAGTTCGTGTTCAGCGTTTCCGGAGAATTTGCCGAATTTCTCGCGGGCCTCCTGGACGCCGACGGCGACGACCAGGGCCTGGTCGGAGATGAGCTCCAGGTCAGAGATGGTGTGCAGGTACTTGGAGACGTATTCGTTCTGCTCTGTTGTCATCTCCTGGCCTGTCAGTTTGACCAGGTAGGTTCCCAGGGCGTCCTCGTAATCGTCGACGGCCTGCTCGATCTTTCTGATATCTTCAGTGTGGTCGGCCTTGTGGTCATGCAGCATCTCGATGGCCAGGTTTACGCCCTTCTGTGTGATGGCGGCCATGTCGTTCATGGTCAGGCGGCACTGTTCGAGGGCCATGGCGGGATGCTTGAGCAGCATTTCCTCGAGCTGGACCTTGGGCAGCTCCCTTTCCTCCGGTCCTGCAGGGAACATGTTGGTCACGAGGGCCTCGATGACGTCCAGGAAGGGGAAGAGCAGGATGACCATGGCCAGTCGCATGATCGTGTTGATCGCGGCCAGATTGAAGGGGTTCATGGTCATTTTCATAAAGGAAAAATGGAAGAAGAAATTCGCAAGGTAAAATACGGAGGCGACGACGACGGAGCCCAGGAGCGTGACGATGGGGTAGGTCATGGAGACCCGCTTTCCGTTTGTGTTGGCGCCCAGGGCTGTCAGCATGACGGGAGCGGCGGCGCCGATCGAGATACCCAGAAGCAGGGGGAAGGCGGACTCAAAGCTCATGGCTCCTGTCACGGAGAGGGCCTGCACGATACCGACCGCAGCCGAGGCAGACTGGAGGACCGCCGTGAAGAGGGCGCCGACCAGGATGCCGAGAATGGGGTTGGACATGGAGGTGAGGGCCCTGGTGAACCAGGGCTGCTCGCCCAGGCTGCTCACGGAGCTGCTCATGGTGCTCATGCCGAACATGAGGACGACAAAGCCCATGAGGATGTCACCGACGTGCTTGGTGGAAGGCTTTTTGCCGATCATACGCATGAGGATGCCGATGACGGCGACGATGCCGGTCAGGGTCTTGGTTGAGAGCAGGGCAGCAAGGCCGCCTGCTGAATCGATGTAGCTGAGACAGATGACCCAGCCTGTGATACTGGTGCCCAGGATCGCGCCCAGGATGACGCTGATGCCCTGGGAGACCTTCATCATGCCTGCGCTGACGAAGCCGACGATCATGACGGCGGTCGCCGAGGAGGACTGGATCACGGCGGTCACGCCAGTCCCGAGGAGGACGCCCCGCAGGGGAGTGCCTGAGAGCTTGTACAGAATGGGCTCCAGTTTGCTGCCGGAAACCTTTTTCAGGCCGTCTCCCATCAGGGACATGCCGAAAAGGAAGAGAGCTACGCCGCTGAAGAGCGCAATGACTTGTGAGATATCCATTTTTTTATCCTCTTTTTTTCTTCTTGTTTTTTTCTTCTTGTTTCTTTGTTGTTCCACTATCAGATGATAGAATGATAAGGTAAAGGCTGTAGATTGCTTAATGTTAATTCTGTGTTAACAATCAGGAGGACGGAGCCCATGCCATTGATCTATATTCTGGAAGATGACGACAGTATCAGGAAGCTGGTCACCTATGCGCTGGAGAGCCAGGGGTTCACGGTAGAGGGATTCGGCCTGCCCTCCGCTTTCTGGAATGCCCTGGACAGGAGGGTCCCGGACCTGCTGCTGCTCGATATCATGCTGCCGGAGGAGGACGGGATCAGCATCCTGGGGAGAGTCCGGGAGAGGCGGCCGACACAGTTCCTTCCTGTCATCATGCTCACGGCCAGGAGCGCGGAGTACGACAGGGTGGAGGGCCTGGATGCCGGAGCGGACGATTATATCACCAAGCCCTTTGGCATGATGGAACTGCTGGCCCGTGTCCGCGCCCTCCTGCGCAGGAGTTCGACCGGCGGAGCCCAGCAGATCGAGGAATACCGATGCGGCGACCTCCTGATCCTGCCCGAGAGGCATGAGGTCTATGTCAGGGGGGAGGAGATCGCCCTGACCTACAAGGAGTATCAGCTCCTGCTGCTCCTGGTCCGCAACGAAGGGAATGTGCTGACCAGAGAGGTCCTGCTCGACCGGATCTGGGACCTTGGGTCGGAGCCTGAAAACAGGACGCTGGATGTGCATATCCGCAAGCTCCGGTCCAAGCTCGGCCCTGCCGGGACCTGCATCGAGACCATGCGGAGCGTGGGATACCGCTTCCGCGCGCAGTGACAGCAGACAGTGCTGTGGGGCGTGGGATATCGCTTCCGCGCGCAGTGACAGAAACTGAGCTGAGGAGCGCCGGCTGCCGGCTTTTGCTTCCGCACCCGGGGACAGAGCCTGCGGGATCCTGATTCTGCGGGAGCGCGGGCTGGAGCCTGATCAGACAGAAGAGACCGGGAGCGGATCATGCAGCTGTGGCAGAAGGCCGCGGCCGGGAACCGGGGGAAAGACAATGACCAGAAAAATTTTCGCATACTCCTTCGCCCTGGGGGCGGCGGCCATCCTGATCTGCTCGGTGATCTTTTTCAGCATGCAGTATACCCAGACCATAGAGGAGACCTACAAGGCCCTTCAGGGAGAGGCCTCCTATGCGGTCAGCGGGTTGGAGGTCGGCGGGATCCGCTTTCTCAGGAGCCTTGAAAACATCAACCGCATCACATGGATCGACCGGGACGGGAGCGTCCTCTACGATAGCGAATATCCGGACCTGACGGCCAATCAGGCCGGCTTCAGGGAGGTCGAGACAGCCCTGCGGGAGGGGACGGGCCGGGGCATCCGCAAATCCTCCTCCACCGGTGTCCAGACCATGTACTGTGCCTTTTTATGCCGGGACGGCACGGTCCTCCGCCTGTCGCGGCCCGTGCGGGCCGTCAGGGAGGCCCTGCTGGCGGTCACGCCTGTCCTGGGCGGGATCCTCCTGGTCCTTATCATCTCGGCCATCGCGGCCTTCCGCATTGCCAACGCGATCGCCCTGCCGATCAACAGAATGGATCTGGATGACCTCTCCAACGCGGACGTCTACCCGGAGCTGAATCCCCTCCTGGAACGATTGAAGGACCAGCGGCGGACGATCGAAAAGGAGGCGGAGGAGAGAGAAGGCATGCGCAGGGAGTTCTCCGCCAATGTCTCCCACGAGCTCAAGACCCCCCTGACCTCGATCAGCGGATTCGCGGAGCTGATGCGGAGCGGCCTGTGCGATGAGGAAAAAATGATCGAGTTCGCGGGAGATATCTACCGGGAGAGCCAGCGGATGATCACTCTGATCAACGACATCATCCGCCTGTCCGAACTGGACGAGGGAGCTGTCGCGGCTGAGATTGAGGAAGTCGACCTCCTGCAGTCCGCCAGGAATGCGGCAAAGACACTTGAACCTGCCGCCGGGAAGCGCAGGGTGACGATCCATGTGGAGGGAGAGACCGGGAAGGACGGAAAGACCGGAGCTCCGGACCAGCCCGTCTGTGTCCCGGGATCCGCCCACCTGATCGACGAGATGGTCTACAATCTCTGCGACAATGCCGTCAAATACAACCGGGAGGGCGGAGAAGTCACGATCAGAGTCTGGAAGGAAAAAGACAGAGCCTGCCTGTCCGTCGAGGACACCGGCATCGGTATTCCGGCCGAGGAGCAGGAGCGGGTCTTCGAGCGCTTCTACCGCGTGGACAAGAGCCACTCCAGACAGATCGGCGGAACCGGCCTGGGCCTTTCGATCGTCAAACACGCCGCCCAGTTCCACAAGGCTGCCATACAGATGGACAGCCAGCCGGGAAGAGGGACAGAGATCACACTGAAATTCCCGCTATCCAGGGGAGAATGAGCCTGGATGGGGCAGGGATGGCTTGAATCAGGGTTCGGTGAGTCAGTGGGGACGGTTTGAGTCAGTGGGGAC
>DGUF01000117.1:0-5592 GCA_002394525.1 Lachnospiraceae bacterium UBA4317
ACAGATTTTCGGAATATGTGTTTGCGGAGAAGGGGATCCTGTTGTATAATACAAGAGACCGGAGTTCCGCATCAGGACCGGAGTCATTTGAATCCAGATATCAGCAAAGAAAAATGATGAGCGAAGAATAGAGGAGGCCCCTATATGAGATCCAAAATGACAGCAGACGGCAGGCGTCTGACCGCCAAACAGGAAGAGATACTGGAATACATCAAGGAAGTGATCCTTCAGAAGGGATATCCCCCCACTGTGAGGGAGATCTGTGAGACTGTGGGACTCCGTTCCACCTCCTCGGTGCACGCCCATCTCTCCACGCTTGAGAGGAACGGCTTTATCCGGAGGGATCCCACCAAGCCCCGCGCGATCGAGATCTGCGACGACAGCTTCCAGATGGTCCGCACAGAGATGACCTCTCTCCCCGAGGTCGGAGATGTCGCGGCCGGCCAGCCCATCCTGGCCCAGGAGAACATCGTCAGCTACTTCCCCGTTCCCTCCGAGATCGTTCCGTCCGGCGAATCCTTTGTTCTGAGAGTGCGCGGCGAGTCCATGATCAACGCAGGTATTTTCGACGGGGACAAGCTCTTTGTCAATTCCTGCAGCACTGCCTCCAACGGCGAGATCGTGGTCGCGCTCGTGGACGATTCCGCCACCGTCAAGACCTTTTACAAGGAGAAGGGCCACATCCGTCTGCAGCCCGAGAACGACACCATGGATCCCATCATCGTGGACGACTGCACGATCCTCGGGAAGGTCTTCGGTGTCTTCCGCCTGATCCGCTGACCGGACCCGGCCCGCTGAAACAGTGTCCTTATAACAGGTCTCCCGGGCTGCATAATACTAAAAAAGCGGCCTGAAAACCTCCGCCAGAGGAGATCATCCTGAAACAGTGACCAGAAAAAAGCCCCGCCGCGGCGGCATTATCATGCCGTCGCGGCGGGACTCTTATTCAGATCTTTTACTCAGTTTTGTCCGGACCTGCTGTCCGGATCTTTTATCCGGAACTGTATTCCAGATCTCTTATTCCGGGCCGCTCCTGTCCGCAGGAGTCCGGGGCCGGATCAGAGTGACTCCGGATCGATCTGGGTGCCGTCCTTCCAGATCCTCTCGAGATCATAGAAGAGGCGGTTCTGCGCATCGAAAAGATGAATGATGACATCGCCGAAGTCCAAGAGGACCCAGTTGGCAGACTGGTATCCCTCGACCTGTCTGGGCGCGGCGCCGGCGCGGCCCAGGCGCTGTTCCACTTCATCCGCCATGGCCTGGACCTGGGTCCGGTTGTTTCCGCTGGCGATGATGAAATAGTCCGCCAGGACCGAGACCTCTCCGATATCAATGATGCGGATATCCTCCGCCTTTTTGTCCTCGAGGGCAGCGATCGCCAGCTTTGCAAGTTCTGAGGACCGCTCCTTGCCGCCTTCTTTGGCGGATGCATTCATTTTTTCATTCAGTTCGCTCATAAGCCTTCCTTTCCAACTCAGTCATAAATATTCTTTTCCGCATACATACGATTATAATAATCATAAGTTTTCTGCGTCATGGGATCCACCGGATTTCCGGTCGAATTCAGATAGACCAGGGTATCATAGAGGATCTTGCGCAGAGCCCCGTCAATATCCTCGAAAGCCATTTTCCTGATTTCAGGAAGGTTTTTGGCCGAGAAGCGTCCCGGTTCTATATAGTCCGCCACAAAGATGATCTTTTCCAGCAGGGACATGCCCGGCCTTCCGGTCGTGTGATAGCGGATGGCATTGATGATATCCGGATCCGTATAACCGTATTTTTCAGCGGCGAGGACACTTCCCGCCTTGGAGTGCAGCAGAGACCCGCTCCCGGCCTCAAATTCCGATACCGCAAGTCCGACTTTTTCGCAGATCCTCTGCATCTTCCTCACATCAATGCACTTGGCGCAGTCGTGCAGCAGTCCTGCGATTTCCGCTTTCTGCAGGTCAGCGCCGTAGCACATGGCCAGGGAGGACGCAGTGCCGGCCACAGCCATCGTGTGGACAAAGCGCTTGTAGTTGAGCTCCTGCTCCAGTGTCCTGATCAGATCCAATTTGGAAAACTTTTTCAATCCCGTTTCCTCTTCCTTCCGTCCTGCCTTCCGGCATTTCCGGAGTCGTCCGGCTGTTTTTTCCCGGGGCTCCGCCAGATGGCGGACACGCCCGCCTGTAGTCTGCGCCGTCATGGGGCGCACACCCGCAGGTGATGGTCCTCAGGGAAAGCACCGGTCTTTACCGGTAGATTCCTTTTTCTATTATATACCTTTCCACCCTGTCCGGCACCAGATAATGTATGGTTCTTCCATTTTTTACGCGTTCCCGTATATCGGTCGATGATATGCCGATGGAAGGGATGGACAGGACATGGATGTCCGCGCCGTGCCGGTCCCGCAGGTCCCTGACCGCCTCATAAAAAGCCTCCAGCGGGGTGCCGTCCTCGCGGACAGCGGCCAGCAGGGTGCAGTTGGCAAAGATCAGGCCGGGATCCTTCCAGGTGAGAATGGTCCTGACCGAGTCCGCCCCCACGATAAAATAGAAGTGGTCCAGGGGATGGAGCCTGCGCAGAGCCAGCAGGGTCTCACTCGTGTAGGTGTTGCCCTGGCGCCGCATCTCAAAGTCCGAGGCCCTGAAATGGAGGTTGTCCTCAGCCGCAAGGCGGGTCATCTCATAGCGGACCTGAGAGGACAGAACCTTATCCTCCCGGTCGTCCTTGAGGTAGGAATGCCCGGACGGCATCAGCAGGACCTCGTCCAGGGAAAAGGCGTCGTAGGCCGCTTCGGCAATGATCAGATGGGCCATGTGGATGGGATCAAAAGTCCCGCCCAGAATCCCGA
Organism: Lachnospiraceae bacterium UBA4317; assembly: GCA_002394525.1. Next base: position 2,834 of record DGUF01000117.1, read on the forward strand.
TCCTTCTGCCCTGCGCACTCTCCGCCTTCTCTGACGGGTCCGGCCCGGCGATAGCAGTTCCGGCCTCTGTTTCCTGACTGTAATGTTTCATCCCTGCCTCCTTCCGGCCGGTTCCGGATCCGGCCTGCCGCAGCGTCTTTACATGTTTTTCTTTTTGGGGAGCACGATGACCGGCTTCTCGCGGAAGGGCTTGTAGAGTATAAATTTCCTGCCGATCACAGTGACAAGCTCGGATCTGGACCTCTCCGCCACCATCTCGGCGCAGGCCCGGACGTCCTCCAGTACATTTTTCTGGACGGCCCCCTTGACGAGCTCGTGTGTGTTGAATGCCTCCTCAGCGGACTTTACCACCTCCGGCGTCACTCCCTGCATACCGACCTGGATAATGGGATCCAGAGAGTTGGAAAGGCCGGTCAGATAGGCCCTCTGCTTACTTGTCAGCATATATTGTTCCTCCACATACAAGTGTTGATAAATCATTATGAAAATGGAATGCCCTGACAGCATCCCAAAGGCCCGACCCCCGTTCTTCCGCGGGCCCAGGGCCGGCAGACAGGCCCCGAATGGACCACCGCCTGTCAGTCGTAGAACTCAAAGCCGTGGCCGTAGAGGCGGACGGTATCGCCCTCTTTGCAGCCGATCCTCTTGAGTTCATCGATGATGCCGTTGTCCACCAGGAATTTCTGGAAAAAGACAAAGCCCTTTTCCGTCTCAAGATTGGTATAGCCCAGCATGCGCTCGATCCTGGGGCCCTCGACCCTGTATTCTCTGGTCTTGGGGTCATATGTGACCGTGTAGGGTGCGGTCTCTTCCGCCAGTTCGGTCTCGGGATCGTACTCCTGCTCGAAGGTCACGGTCTGGGCCGGCATCCGGGCCAGGACATCGCTGACATGATAGAGCAGGTCGCGCACTCCCTGACCTGTGGCGGCCGAGATCGGAAAGACCTCGATCCCCAGAGGCTCGCAGTAGGCGCGGATCTCTTCGACGGGATCTTTTTCTCCCTCCCCGGTCTGGATCAGGTCGCATTTGTTGGCGGCTATGATCTGCCTTCTGGTCGAAAGGTCAATGGCATAGCGGGCGAGCTCCCGGTTGATGGCCATGATGTCCTCGATGGGGTCTCTCCCCTCGGTTCCGGCCGCGTCCACGACATGGATCAGGATCCTGGTCCTCTCCAGGTGGGCCAGGAATTCATGTCCGAGCCCCGCGCCGTCAGCGGCACCCTCGATGAGTCCGGGAATGTCCGCCATGACAAAGCCGGGAGCATCCTCCAGGTCCACGACGCCCAGAATGGGCTGCAGGGTCGTGAAGTGATAATTGGCGATCCTGGGCCTGGCGTTGCTGGACATGGACAGGAGGGTCGATTTTCCGACATTGGGAAAGCCGACCAGGCCGACGTCAGCGATCATCTTTAGCTCGAGCAGCAGCTCCAGAGACCTGGAGGGCTGGCCCGGCTGGGCGTACTTGGGCGCCTGCATGGTCGATGTGGCATAGTGCATGTTGCCGTTGCCCCCGCGGCCGCCGCGCAGGATCACATAGCGGCGCAGGTCGCCGGACATATCGGCAATGACCTTGCCGCTGTTTGCCTCCCTGATCACAGTTCCCTCGGGGACCTTGATCTCAATGTCCTGGCCCTTTTTGCCCGCCATCCGCTTCTTTTTTCCGTCCTCGCCGTGCTGAGCCGCATATTTGCGGACATGGCGGAAGTCGGTGAGGGTATTGAGGCCCTCGTCCACGACAAAGACGACGTCGCCTCCCTTGCCGCCGTCCCCTCCGTCGGGGCCGCCCGCGGGGACATATTTTTCACGGCGGAAGGAGACATGACCGTCCCCGCCCTTGCCGCTTGATACAATGATTCTGGCTTTATCAATAAACATTCTGGTCTCCCGATCTCCCCTGGCAAAAGCTGATAGCTATTAGCTGTTAGCTATTAGCTATTAGTTATCTGCTAAAACCTAAAAGCCAACATCTGATGTCTAAAAACCAGCAGCTAAGAGCTAAAAGCTAAAAGCTAAGAGCTAAAAACTAAAAACTAACAGCTGACAGCCAACAACTCAAAAAGCTCCCGGCAGAAGCCCTGTGTCATCTGCCTGGAGCTCACTTGATTACAGATGTCAGATCCGCGGGGAAGTTCCCGCGGACAACCCGGCTGTCTGTCATTTTCGCCTCTGCCGCTGCCGCCGGATCTGTACGAATCAGATCCCGGCAAGACGCGGCCGGCGGTCAATGCCGCAGTCCGGATCAGGCCTCTGCTTCCACAGCCTCTGCTGCCTCAACGGGGTGCACGGAAGCTCTCTTGCGGAACTTGCCGAAGCGCTCGAAACGAAGGACGCCGTCTGTAAGAGCATACAGGGTGTCATCTCCGCCGATGCCTACGTTGAGACCGGGGTGGATGTGGGTGCCGCGCTGTCTGTAAAGGATGTTGCCGGCTTTGACAAACTGGCCGTCCGCCCTCTTGGCGCCCAGACGCTTTGCGTTGGAGTCACGGCCGTTCTTGGTGGAGCCCATTCCCTTTTTATGCGCGAAGAACTGAAGATTCAGGTTCATCATGGTTCATTCCTCCTTGAGATTGATAACGAGATAGTCCCCGCCGTAGCTGTCCCTGACACTTTGCAGTCCCAGGACCATGCTGTCGACGAGAAGCGCAGCTTTTTCATCAGGGGGAGTCTCAAAGCGGCAGGAAAGCTCGCCGCCCTCTTCGGCAGCAGCCCATGTGATGTCCGCTCCCGCGAGCGCTTCGAGGCTGTTGATCGTGTTGATGA
>DGUF01000117.1:5666-5873 GCA_002394525.1 Lachnospiraceae bacterium UBA4317
AGATGGCGGCACAGATGATGTCCTCACCCTCCTGACTGCTGTCGTCCGCATGACCCGCGCATTCGAAGTACTCGTAGTTTCCCTCTTTGTCCTTGAAAATATCTACGACTGTCATGTCTGTTCACTGATCCTTTTCACCTGACATTTTTGAAATATGCTTCTCAAAAATGCGGTCCGTGAAAATTACGCGTTGATCTTGTCGATCTT
>DGUF01000061.1:0-2313 GCA_002394525.1 Lachnospiraceae bacterium UBA4317
TCCAGAAGCAGTTCGTGGAAGGTATCGCGACTTCCGGCGGAAAGCTCTGAAGAGTGAAAAAAACGCTCGATAGCGTATTTTTCACTCCGGTGCCTGTGCCGCGGGCACAGGCACCTGTGATTGCATCGGAGAAATCGCCTCCGCGAATTTCTCCTCGCAGTGCCGCTCTGACGAGCGGCATGGTCGGAAGAGTGATCCTTTCGGAGAATTCGCCTTCGCGAAATTCTCCTCAGGTTGCCAAAAAATCACGTGAACACATCATTTGTATTCGTGCCGGAGCAGCACTTGGCATGAATCACTGCATAATGTCTTCTGGACATAAGGCTGCAGGCTGCATTCCTGATGGAAGGCGGCCTGCAGTTCGTTTTGCATATTGTATATTGAGGCCGGAAGCGCCCGGAATTCATTTTTGTATATTGAGGCCGGGGAGAAAGCCTGGAGTTTTTTTACATGTTGCCGGCGGGGAGAGAGTATGATTGACAGGATCCGCAATTTTTTAAGATCTGAATCGGAAAAACTGGAGGGCAGGCCCCTGAGGGAAAAGCTGGAGTATATCAGGGACTATTACTGGCTCTGGATCCTGTCCTTTGTCAGCATCGTCTCTCTGGTTTCCTTTGTCAGCTACCGGACCCTGACGACGCCCAAGGACCACTGGTTTTATCTGACCCTGGCCAATACGAGGGCGGAGCTGGGCAATGGGTCGGAGCTCTGGGACGGATATGTGAAATACACGGGCTATGATCTGAAGCAGAAGCTGGTGGACTTCAACAGCGACTCCTATTTTGATTACGGAAAAAATCACGCGGCCGGCAACCGCTACTATGAGATTTTTGTGTCTCTGACGGACGCGGGGGTCATGGATGCCGTGACCATGGAACCGGACAATCTCAAGTCCCTGGGGGAGAGCGGCCGGCTGCTGGACCTCAACTCGGACAAATGCGCCTCGATCCGGCAAAAGTACGGGGACCGCTTCCTCTATGCCATCCCTCTGGACAAGGAGTACAGCGAAGACCCGGTTCCGGTCGGGATCGATATCAGCGACAGCATCCTGATGAAGGACTATCAGATCTACGCGGACGGATGCGCGCTCGGGATCTGCGCCTACAGCGGCAACCTGGACGCGGTGGAGAAATTTCTGGATTATGTCCTGGCCGACTGATACCCGGAGGGAGCGGAGAAAATTGTCAGGCACTCTGTACGGAAGGTTCTTTGCGCCAGGTATTCCGGGCTGACAGAGGCACTGCGGGGGCAGGACAGACATATTAAAGCAGGACAGACATATTAAAGAAGGAAAGAGCAGGGGAATCAAGATGCGGGAACTTATGAGCAGCTTTCTGAGCAATGACAGTGCCTTCGGCAGGGCCATGACCTGGTGCGGGGTCGTGATCGCGGCAAATGTGATGTTTTTTCTCTTCAGTCTGCCGGTCGTCACGATGGGGGCTGCCTATGCGGCGCTTTCCTTCACCATGATGCGGGCCGAGCGGTCGGGCGGCCAGATCAACCCCTTCCGGGAATTCTGGAAGGGCTTTAAGACCAACTGGAAGCAGGGCACGATCGTCTTCGCGGCAGGCGCGGCCATCGCGGCCTTTCTGATCATGGATATCCGGATCGCCTCGCAGGCGGGCGGCTTTGTCGGTGCCCTCAGGATCCCGCTCACGGCCCTTCTGATCGCTTTGGTCATCATCCTGGTCTGGCTTTTCCCTGTGATCGCAGCCTTTGAGGACACCCTGCCCCACCTGCTTCGCAACAGCCTCTTTTTTGCCCTCAAGAGGGCCTGGGCCATTCCCGTGCTTCTGTTTTTCCATATTTTCCCCTTTTACCTGAGCTACACGGATCTTCAGATGCAGCCCCTCTATGCCTTTATCTGGGCCTTTTTCGGCTTCGGCCTTCTGGCCCTGCTCGACGCCAGGATCATGATCCCGGAATTCGCCCCCTACCTGCCCCGTGTGGATGAGTACGGGGACAGGATCATTGAAGCGGAGGAGGAAATCCCCGGGGACGAGGACGCTGGGGGAGAGTCCGCCTCGGGCGCGGAGAAAAGCCAGCAGGAGATCCTGGACGAAATGCGCAGGCTGGGCATGTGAGCCGGGACCATGGAAAACGGCAGGTCCGCAGCATGGGAAAATGTGATCCCGGCCGGAAAAAAGTCCAAGCCCGGTCCGTGAAAAATATAAGCCGGGCCTGAAAAAATGCTTGCATTGGCAGATTTATTCTGTTACAATACACCTTGTCCTTGAGAAAACAGGTTCAGGGACAAGTAAATATGGCTCGTTGGTCAAGGGGTTAAGACGCTGCCCTCTCACGGCAGAATCA
>DGUF01000061.1:2373-7613 GCA_002394525.1 Lachnospiraceae bacterium UBA4317
TGGGTTCGATTCCCGTACGAGCTGCTTAAAAGAAGACGACTAGGGTCGTCTTTTTTTTGTCCTGATTTTTTGCACGACGTATATTCCCCTGGTGTATGTCACATTTAAACATAAACTGCTAGTATTTTTCCATTCAATTGTCCATTTGCAAATATTAAAATTAACAAATCTGAACGGTTGGTTAATTTCTGGGATGATTAACCGGGGAGGTGGAAATGCCCAAGAAAAAGAAGCAGGAATTTACAGGGTATACAGAAAACGCGCAGTACAGATGCCTTGAAAACCTGCAGCATATGTCAGTCACGCTGTATCTGGCATACTGCGGATGGGAAAAGACAGAGCCGCTGCAGGCCTTCGGCCCGCTGGAACGCAAAAATCACGTGTTCCACTTTGTTCTATCGGGGAAGGGACGCTTCCGGGCGGCCGGAAAGGAATGGGAGCTGACAAAGGGAGATATCTTTTATATTCCTCCGGGCGTCAGCAATGAATATATAGCAGATGAAAACGATCCCTGGGAATATGTGTGGGTCGGCTACGGCGGGATCTGGGCCGAGGAGTTTTCGGAAGCGGCAGGATTTTCAAATGATGCATTTGTCAGGAGGACAGACCGGTCTGAGGAAATCTCCCGGCTGATCCTTGGAATGCTGGGCGCGCGGTCCCTCTCCATGTCCGATGCCCTGCACAGGGAGTCCTGTCTGCTGGAGGTTTTTTCCCTGCTGATCCGGGAACAGGGATCCGGGGATTCGGTCATCCAGTCAGAGGATCCCGATTTTGTGCAGCAGGCTCTGGATTATATCACCCAGCACTTTGACAAAAATATCAGGATCTCCAGTCTGGCCTCTCATCTGGGCGTGAGCCGGAGCTACCTGAGCAGCAGCTTCAAAAAGGCAATCGGCTGTTCCCCCCAGAACTATATCCTCAACCTCAGGATGGAGCGGGCCAACAGCCTCCTCCGCAATACGACCCTTCCGGTCAACAATGTGTCCTGTCTGGTGGGCTATGAGGACCAGCTGGCCTTCTCCAAGATCTTTAAGCAGTATTACGGGATCAGCCCCAGCGAATTCCGCAAGAATGGTCAGGAGATCCGTGTTTATAATAAGAAGGGGGATTTTGATAATTCCGACCTCTGAGGATTTTGTGAAATATTAGACTTGCATTTTGACTTGACATGTGCTAATGTAACAGATGTTATTTAACATTTAATAAAATTTAATAAATTATTAAATGTTAAATATTAAGCTGTACATTAAAATGCAGGCTTCATTATTGATAATTATATATGGTTTTATAAAAAAGTGGGCCTGCAAGTCCACTTTTTGTTTTGTGAGAGAAGATGAAAGAAAAACAGACGCGCGGTTCCGGCAGGCAGCGGATCGAAGAGCAGGCGGAAAACATCGCCGCTCCGATCGCGGAGGAGGCCGGCACCCATATTTATGATGTGGAATATGTCCGGGAAGGTCAGGAGTATTTTCTCAATGTCTATATCGACAAGGAGGGCGGTGTCACGATCGGCGATTGCGAGAATGTGAGCCGCGTCCTGTCCGATGAGCTTGACCGCGCGGACTTTATCCGCGATCCCTACACCCTGATCGTTTCCAGTCCCGGACTTGGAAGGGCGCTGACAAAGGACAGACACCTGCAGCAGAGCATCGGACAGGATGTGGAGATCCATCTCTATAAGCCCTATCCGGATTATGGCACAAAGGATCTGAGGGGAGAGCTGACCGGCTTTGACGACAGCTCCCTGATCATTCTGGCTGACCCGCCCGCGCCTGATCCCGGAAAGGGCAAAGGAAAGGGCAAAAAGAAGGGGTCCGCGAAAAAGAATGAAGAGGGCCCTGCAGAGCCGCAGATTCCCGCGCAGGGTGAGCGCGGCAGGTTGAGTGTGGAGCGCAGCAGCATCGCGTCCGTAAGGCTGGCGTTTGATTTCTGAATGACTAATGGATAACGGCAGCCTCGAGGCCGCACTGTAAAAAAAGGAGACAGCATGAACACTGAGTTGAAAGAGGCGATCCTCGCCCTGGAAAAGGAAAAGAACATAAGCAGTGAGACGCTTTTCGAAGCAATCGAAAACGCCCTGATGACTGCCTGCAAGAGCCACTTCGGCAAGGCGGAGAACATCCGGGTGGAGATTGACAGGGATTCCTTCGATTATGCCTGCTTCGCGGAGAAGACAGTCGTCGAGACGCCGGAGGATGTCGAGGACAGCGTAGAGCAGATCGCTCTGGAGGACGCGGTAAAGATCAGCGCCAATGCCCAGGTCGGGGATGTCGTCAGGGTCGATATCGACAGCAAGGATTTCGGCCGGATTGCGACCCAGATCGCCAAGAACGTGATCATGCAGAAGATCCGCGAGGAAGAACGCAGTGTCATCTATGACTACTATATTGAAAAGCAGCGCGATATCATCACCGGTATCGTTCAGAGAAATATAGGCCGCAATATCAGCGTCAATCTGGGACGGGCCGACGGAATGCTCAACGAAAAGGAGCAGGTGCCGGGCGAGAAGCTCAAGCCCACTGACCGCATCAAGGTCTTTGTCCTGGAGGTCCGCACGACCAACCGGGGCCCCAGGATCCTGGTCAGCCGCACCCATCCCGACCTGGTCCGCCGCCTCTTCGAGCAGGAGGTCGCCGAGGTCCGGGACGGCGTCATCGAGATCATGAGCATCGCCCGTGAGCCCGGGAGCCGCACCAAGATCGCGGTCCGCTCCAACGATCCCAATGTGGATCCGATCGGCGCCTGCGTCGGCAACAACGGCGCCCGCGTCAACAATATCGTCGATGAGCTCCGCGGGGAAAAGATCGACATCGTGGTCTGGGACGAGAACCCCGGCAATTTCATTCAGAACGCCCTGTCCCCCGCCAATGTCGTCGCCGTGTTTGCGGATCCCGAGGAGAAGTCGGCCAAGGTCGTCGTGCCGGATTATCAGCTCTCCCTCGCGATCGGCAAGGAGGGCCAGAACGCCAGACTGGCGGCCCGCCTGACAGGCTACAAGATCGATATCAAAAACGAGACCCAGGCCAGAGATGCCGTCGGCTTCCGCTACGAAGACTACCTCGATCAGGATGACGAGGAGGATTACGACGAGGACTACTACGAGGATTACGAGGACGGCGCTGAGTCCGCGGAGGAGACAGACGAGGGTCTGAACGGCGCAGAAGAGACCGCGGCTGCTGATGCCGCGCAGGAAGACGGCGCTGAAGAGGTCACTGCCGCTGAGGCGGACCAGGAAGACGGTGCTGAGGAAGCGGAAGAGACAGCCGCTGAGGACCCGGAAGCTGAAGAGGCTGCGGAGGAAGCCGGAGAGGACTCCGGAGCTGACGAAGCCGGCCTGAAAGCAGATGAGCTGTGATCCTTAAGAGGGTTAAGAGCTAAGTAATGCTGACGATACAGCACTTGTAATGGAGAACACTTTGATGCCAAAAAAAATCCCGATGCGGACCTGCGTCGGCTGCGGAACTGTAAAACCCAAAAAAGAGCTCGTCAGGATCGTGCTGACTGAGGAGGGGACTCTCCTGGTCGACCGCACGGGGAGGGCGAACGGGCGCGGAGCCTATCTCTGCGACGACCCGGAATGCCTTCAGCGGGCCGTCAAAAGAAAGAGCCTGAACAAGGCTTTCCGCACACAGGTCCCCGGTGAAGCTTATGACCGTCTGCTGACGGAGATGGGAGGGGAACATGCAGGATAAGATCCTATCCCTCCTGGGACTGGCGTCCAGAGCCGGCAGGGTCGCGGCGGGAGGGTTTTCCGCGGAGGAGGCCGTCCGGGGCAGAAAGGCCCGGCTGCTGATTCTAGCGGAGGATACACAGACCAACACGGCAAAGAAGTTTAATGATAAATGCAGCTACTACAAAGTTCCGATTCTGACTTACGGAACCAAAGAGACACTCGGACATGCGCTCGGCAAGGAGGCGCGGGCCTGCGTGGCAGTTACGGACCGGGGCTTCGCGAAGAGCATTCTGGAAAAGGCTCAGGAAGCAGGTCTGCAGGTCCTGGTGCCGCCCGACCGCGGCATGGACTCGTCCAGAGCGGCTCCGGATGGAGCGGAGTCCGGAGACTGACCTCCGGAGACATTAAATATCAGAGAATATTTAACAAAAGATCGAGTGTGGAAAGTATATTGAGGAGGGCGCAGTCAAGTTGGTATCTGATAAGTTTGAAGAGAAACGAAATGAGACGGAATACAACAGCAATGTGACAGCTCCGGCTGAAAATGAGGGGAAAAAACCTGTGGCAGAAGAGAAGAAATCTGTAGGTGAAAATAAAAAAGCCGCAGAGGATGGAAAAAAGCCTGCGAAGAAGAAAAAGATCATTATTGTGACCGGCGGAAACGCCCAGGGCGGCCAGCGCGGCGCCTATTCCAGCGGCTCCGGCGCCTATAATCCCGGAAGCGGCAGCTCCCAGCGCCAGGGCGCGGGACGCGGCCAGGCCAGGACCGGCGCAGGTGCTTCCGCGGGCGCAAATAACGGCCGCGGCAGACAGCGGACCGACGGAAGGACCGACAGGCCTGCCGGCCGCGATGCAAACAGCGGCAGACGCCAGGGCGGGAGCAGCTTCGGCCGCGGCCGCAGCCAGGCCCAGCCTGTCCATAAGCTGATCAAGCCCACGATCCGTCAGACTCAGATGGAAGTGGATTACCATAAGCCTGTCCAGCAGCCCAGAAAGTCTGACGCGGCCAGAAAGGCCGCCGAGGCGGAGGCCCTGAAGGCCCAGCAGGCAGAAGCTGCTGCGGCTGAGGCGGCGGCAGCAGCCGCGGCCAGGGAGGCCGAGGAGGCTGCGGCTGTACGGGCGGCGCAGGCCGAGGAGACAGCGCCTGCTGCGCCTGCAGCGGCTGTCAATACAGCAGCGGAAGAAGCTGCCGAGTCCAGACCCGCTGCCCAGAAAAAGGAGGCTCCTCAGCGCGGTGCCAGACAGGAAGCCGGCGGCAGAGGCCAGCGCGGCGCGGACCGGCCCGGAACCCGCGAGGGAGGCCGCGGCGGCCGTCCTTCCGGAGAGGGAAGAGGCCAGCGCCAGGGCGGCAGCGATGCCAGAGGAGGCCGCGGAGGCAGTGATGCCAGAGGCGGCGCCCGTCCCGGAGCAGGCGGCCGTGCAGGCGGCGATGCCAGAGGAGGCCGTCCCGGACAGGGAGGTCCCGGCGCCCGTCCCGGCCAGGGCGGCGCAGCTGCCGGAAGACCCGGCGACAAGAGCCGCAAGCAGCCTCATCAGGACAAAGACCGCAGATCCAGAAAGGATCAGA
>DGUF01000233.1:0-2054 GCA_002394525.1 Lachnospiraceae bacterium UBA4317
AAACAGCTCAACAAGAAGCTGGATGTCATCAAGGTCAAGACCTTTGATGAGTCCGAGAGCATCAACCGGGAGCTCCTCCTGGTCAAGATCAGGTACAACCGGGGCAACCGCAGGGACATCATGGACAACTGCCAGATCATGGGAGCCAGGATCGTGGACATGTCCAGAAACCTCATGATGATCGAGATGTGCGATACACCCGAGCGGGTATCCATCTTCATGGATACGCTCAAGTCCGTCAGCATCGTCGAGATCACCAGGACAGGTGTCCTGGCCATGACAAAGTGCAGTGAGTAACTGTTCAGACCGTCTCGAATTCGAGATGTTTTGCGCGGCAATGCGAGGCTTTGAACAATACGGAGCTTTGGACAATGCGGAGCTTTGGACAATGCGAAGCATTGTTATCTCCGGACGCAGCGATACAGTTCACGCCTTTCGAGGGGGTGTGGACAGTAACCCGGCTGTCAGGGACGGGCCTGGTGAAAAAGATTCAACATTGACTTTATCACGTCACAGCGCTATAATGGCGTGTATGTCATGGCCCGGCCGTGCAGACAACTGTTGTTGAAAATATGATACTGTAAAAGGATCTTTAATCATGAGTACGAATAATCAGACCAAGGTCTTCCAGATCCTCGTAGACAATAATTCCGGCGTTCTGAGCCGGATCGCCGGCCTCTTTTCCAGGCGCGGCTACAATATCGAGAGCATCACGGCAGGTGTGACGGCCGATCCCAGCATCACCAGGATCACCATCGCGACTTCAGGCGACGACGATATCATGGAGCAGATCGAGAAACAGGTCAGCAAGCTGGTCGATGTCAGAGATATCCATGAGCTCAAGCCCGAGGAGAGTGTCTACCGTGAACTGGCCATGATCAAGGTCCGGGCGGATGCCTCCCAGCGCGAGAATGTGATCGCGCTCGCCAATATTTTCAGGGGAAATATCATCGACGTCTCCCAGGAGAGCCTGATGATCGAGATCACCGGAAATACGGGCAAGGTGGATGCCTTTATCAGGCTGATCAGCGGATATGAGATTCTCGAGCTGGCCAGGACCGGCGTCGCGGGACTGGGACGCGGCACAAAGAATGTCATCTATATCGATGACCTTCGCCTGGGTGCCGGGATCTCCAGGGACCGCGGGATCAGGAACTGATCAGGACCCGGCGGCGCGAACTTCCCTGCGGCTGCCTGTGACGGTGCCTGCGCACCTGCGCGGTCCGGCATGCTGCGGAAGTTTGATCAGAACGCCAGGCAGGATTCTTGTCAGACTCGGAACGCAGGACGTTTCGATGAAAATATAGTAGTATTATTTAGCAAATGGAGGAAACAAAAATGTCAGATGCCAGGATTTTCTACCAGGAGGACTGCAACCTTTCTCTTCTGGAAGGCAAGACCATCGCGATCGTCGGTTACGGCAGCCAGGGCCACGCCCATGCCCTGAACCTCAAGGAGTCCGGATGCAATGTCGTCATCGGCCTGTATGAGGGATCCAAGTCAAAGGCAAAGGCGGAGGCACAGGGCCTGACCGTTTACAATACTGCCGAGGCTGCAAAGATGGCTGATATCATCATGATCCTGATCAATGATGAGAAGCAGGCGGCCATGTACAAGAAGGACATCGAGCCCAACCTCGAGGCCGGCAATATGCTGATGTTCGCCCACGGCTTCAACATCCATTTCGGTCTGATCAATCCCCCCGCTGATGTCGACGTGACCATGATCGCCCCCAAGGCTCCCGGCCACACCGTCCGCAGCGAGTACCAGGCAGGCAAGGGCACACCCGCCCTGGTCGCCGTCCAGCAGGACGCTACCGGCCACGCCCTGGACATGGCTCTGGCATATGCCGCAGGCATCGGCGCCTCCCGCGCCGGCGTCCTGGAGACCACCTTCCGCACCGAGACCGAGACCGACCTCTTCGGTGAGCAGGCTGTCCTTTGCGGCGGTGTCTGCGCCCTCATGCAGGCAGGCTTCGAGACCCTGGTCGAGGCGGGCTACGATCCCAGGAACGCTTATTTCGAGTGCGTCCATGAGATGAAGCTGATCGTCGA
>DGUF01000233.1:2115-9142 GCA_002394525.1 Lachnospiraceae bacterium UBA4317
ACCTGATCTACCAGTCCGGTTTCGCGGGCATGCGCTACTCCATCTCCAATACAGCCGAGTACGGCGACTACATCACCGGTCCCAAGCTTGTCACTGACGAGACCAAGAAGACCATGAAGAAGATCCTCGCAGACATCCAGGATGGCTCCTTCGCCAAGGAGTTCCTGCTCGAGATGTCCGACAAGGCCGGTCAGCAGGTCCACTTCAATGCCATGCGCAAGCTCGCTTCCGAGCATCCCGCTGAAGTCATCGGCAAGGAGATCCGCAAGATGTACAGCTGGAACAAGGAAGAGGATATGCTCATCAACAACTGATCCCCTGAGGCCTTTTCAGCGGCCGGGAGATCCTTCCCGCTCAGCGTCCGGACGGACTGTGAGGGGAGAAGATGATCTGATCCAGCATGATCCAGCATTTTCCGCACCGGAGTGCCCGAAAGGGCGCTCCGGTGTTTTTCGTTTCAGACACAGACATAGGCGGGCCGGGTTTTCGTTTTCTGAAACATCTGTTATAATAAACGTTTGACATCAGTTCCATCCCCTGCCATGCATGACCGGCCGCCGATGGAATTATTTGAAAATACAACGGAGCAGAGGATCGATGATCGCTTTTTTATCAGGAACCATAGAGGATCTCACCGGGGACAGGGCCGTGATCGATGTCGGCGGAGTCGGCTATGAGGTCAATATATCCGCGGACGTCTCGGGCGGCCTCTCCGCCATAGGCGTCGGGAACCCGGTCAGACTCCATATTTATACATATATCAGGGAAGGCCAGCTGGCCCTCTACGGCTTTTTGTCCCGCGATGACCTGGCCCTCTTCAGGCAGCTGATCACGGTCAGCGGGATCGGGCCCAGGGGAGGCCTGAGCCTTCTGTCTGTCCTTTCGGCGGATGATATCCGGTTCGCGATCGCGTCCGGGGACGCCAGGACCATTTCCCGGGCGCCCGGGATCGGCAAAAAGACGGCCGAGCGGCTGATCCTGGACCTGAGGGACAAGATCTCCTCCGCCTATGCGGTCCGTCCGTCGGATCCGTCCGGAGACGCGGCCGGGGATGGCAGCTCCGTGGTCGGAGATGCTGTGGATGGAGGCGCCTTCAGCCCGGCCGGGGACGCGGTCGAGGCCCTGACCGCCCTGGGCTACCAGAGGGCGGAGGCCGTCCGCGCCGTAAAGAAATGCCAGGAGAAGGAGGATACCGAGGCGATCCTGCGCGAGGCCCTGCGGTATCTCTGATACGGCCTGCCGGCTGCAGACAGAAGGCGGCCTGACAGTTTACGCCCTTCGGGCGGTCGTGAAGGGGAAGGGATTTGTTACACTTCGCGACCCGCCTGAAGCTCGAGGCGCTTTTGCGCGACAATGCGAAGCTTTGTTTCTCAGCGCAAAAAAAATGAGATGAACCGATTTAGAGATAGAAGGAACAAATGGAGAAAAGACTGATTGAAACCAGATTTACCTCCGAGGACGCGAAGACGGAAAATTCCCTGCGTCCCAGACATCTGGAGGATTATATAGGCCAGGAGAGGATCCGCGAGAGTCTTCAGATATCCATTCAGGCTGCCAGGCAGAGAAAGGAATCCCTGGACCACATCCTGCTCTACGGACCGCCCGGTCTGGGCAAGACGACTCTGGCCGGCATCATCGCCAATGAGATGGGAGTCAATATCCGGGTGACGAGCGGCCCGGCCATCGAGAAGCCCGGGGAGATGGCCGCCGTGCTCAACGGACTCAGGGAGGGGGACATCCTCTTTGTGGATGAGATCCACCGGCTCAACAAGCAGGTGGAGGAGGTCCTGTATCCGGCCATGGAGGATTTCGTGATCGATATCATCATCGGCAAGGGCCAGGACACCAGGTCCATCCGCCTCAACCTTCCCAGATTTACCCTGATCGGGGCCACGACCAGGGCCGGGCTCCTGTCCGCGCCCCTGCGCGACCGGTTCGGGGAGATCCACCGCCTGGAATTTTATACGGCTGCCGAGCTCAGCCGGATCATCAGAAATTCTGCCCGCAAGCTCCAGGTCGAGATCGACGAGCAGGGGGCCATGGAGATGGCCAGGCGGAGCCGGGGGACCCCCAGGCTTGCCAACAGGATCCTGCGGCGGGTCAGGGATTTCGCCCAGGTCCGCTACGACGGGAGAATCTCGGAGGAGGTCGCCAACACGGCCCTGGACCTGATGGAGGTGGACCGGATGGGACTGGACCGGGCGGACAGGAGATTTCTCATGACCCTGATCGAACTCTATAACGGCGGGCCCGCGGGCGTCGATACCCTGGCCGCCTCGATCGGGGAGGACGCGGGGACCATCGAGGACCTGATCGAGCCCTACCTGCTCCAGAACGGCTTTATCAACAGGACTCCCAGGGGCCGCATGGCCACGGCGAGGGCCTACGAGCACCTGGGGCTGACCCCTCCGGACGGGGCCGGGTGACAGGGGATCGGATAAAAGGATAGTAAACAGTTCCTAAGTACAGGGGGTGGCAGATGGCTTCTAAAAATGCTACAAAAGTGACGATCGGCGGAAAGACCTATACACTGAGCGGCAATGAGAGCGAGGAATACCTGCAGGAGGTGGCCTCCTATCTCAACGGAAAAATCGAACAGCTGCGCAGCGACGAAGACTACCGGAATGTACCCTTTGACATGCGCAATGTTCTGCTGCAGCTGAACCTGGCGGATGACTATTTCAAGGCCCGCAGCGAGATCCGCCGCCTCAACAGGCAGCTGGAGGAGCGGGAGCAGGACCTCTCAGACCTCAAGCATGAGCTGGTCGCTGTACAGATGAAGCTGGATGCCGCCTCGAAAAAATGAGCGCTCTGACGGGCGGCATAAAAGAATGAGGCGCAAAAGCGCCTGACTGTGGAGCAGAGAATGGATAATCATTTTCCCAGGGTCGAGCTTCTGGCGCCCGCCGGAAGCAGAGAGGCCTTTATCGGCGCGGTCAGCGCCGGAGCAGACGCGGTATACCTGGGCGGCGAGAAATTCGGCGCCCGCGCTTACGCGGAAAATTTTTCAAATGAAGACCTGGTCCGTGTGATCAGGGAGGCTCATCTGTACGGCCGCAGGGTCTACCTGACGGCCAATGTCCTGACGCGGGAGGAGGAGCTGGGTGAGCTGACGGACTTTGTCAGGTCCCTCTGGCTGGAGGGCCTGGACGGCGTGATCATCCAGGACCTGGGCGTCGTGGCCGCCCTGCGGGAGGCCTGTCCGGGCCTGCCCCTGCACGCCAGTACCCAGATGTCGGTCACATCCTCCGAGGCGGTGCAGTACCTGCGCCGCATGGGGATCAGCCGCGTCGTCCCCGCCAGAGAGCTGTCTCTGGAGGAGATCTCGGCCCTGCGGAGGGAGGATGCCGCCATCAACGGGGAGCCTGTCGAGATCGAGTCCTTTATCCATGGCGCCATGTGCTATTCCTATTCGGGCCGCTGCCTCATGTCCAGCTTTCTGGGCGGACGGAGCGGAAACCGGGGGAGATGCGCGGGGACCTGCCGGCTCCCCTACCGGGTCCTGGACGACCGGAAAAGGCCGGTGGGGCCGGATGCCAATAAAAAAGAGGTCTATCCCCTGTCCATGAAGGACATGTGCGTCCTGAGCATGCTGCCGGACCTCATTGACGCGGGGATCACCTCCTTCAAGATCGAGGGCAGGATGAAAAAGCCGGTCTACGCGGCCGGCGTGACGGCCATCTACCGCAAATACATCGACCGCTGCTATGCCTGGATGGAAGCCGGCCGGCCCGGTGCCTGGCAGGTGGAGGCGGAGGACCTGGAGAAGCTCCGCGCCCTCTATATCAGGACGGACCTGGGGACGGGCTACTACCGGACCGCCAGGGGCAGGGACATGATCACGATCGGCAAGCCCGGATACGCCGGCACGGACGCCGGGCTGGAGGAGGAGATCCGCCGGAAATACCTGGGAGACCTCCCCAAAAGGCCAATCAGGGGCAGGGCAGTGTTTAAGGCCGGCCAGCCGGCGTCGCTGACCGTGTCCGCTGACGGATGGGGAGCGGGACCGGGCTGTGTCGCGGCCGGGGTTACGGGCATGGAGGTCCAGCCGGCCTCGGGCAAGCCCCTGGATCCGGCTGACCTGGACGCGAGGCTGAGAAAGACGGGGACCACCCCCTTTGTTTTTTCCGCTCTTGACATTGAGGCGGATGAGAGTATATTTCTTCCTGTCAGCGCGGTCAATGCCCTGCGCAGAGAGGCTCTGGAAAAACTGCAGGACCTTGCGGCCGCGGCCGGCCGGGCTCAGGGGCAGGGAGTTTTCGGACAGGACGCTTCCGGACAGGAGAGACTGACCCCGGTTCCGGAGGGACAGGATCTCCCGGGGAGGGAGGTCTCTCCGGCAGAAGCCGGAGCGGATGCGGACGGGGCTGCGGGCCCTGCCCCCGCTGAGAGAGCCTTCCGCGAGGGAACGCGGGCCGCGGAGCCGGCTTCCGGGGCAGGCGGCCCCGAACTCTGGGCCCTGGTCTCCTCATATGACCAGCTGCAGGCGGCAGTCCGCTCCGGCTGCAGCTGCATCCTCTATGATGGAGACTATGACGGAGAATTTGATCCGGAGGAGCTGAAAACACACTTAGGTAACATTTACGGGGTAAAATCTAAAAACATTCAGCCGGAAAAAATCCGCCTGATCTGTGTCCTTCCGCCTGTATTTCGCGTCTCTGACAGAGAGAGGATCCGGCTCATGATCCGGAACGCCAAAGAGAAGGGTTTTTCCGGTATCATGGTGAGGACCCTGGAGGAACTGGAGACCGCGCGGGAGCTCGCCTATGAGGGAGAGATCATCGCGGACCACTCCCTCTACAGCTGGAACAGCCGGTCCATGGAGACGATCGCCCGGGACTGCGGCCGCCTGGTCTGCTCCCTGGAGATGAACGAAGCCTGGATCAGAGAGGCTGCGGAGAAAATGGAAGAGGAGAGCGGGATCTCCGGCCGGGACAGGCTCATTCTGCCGGTCTACGGCAGGGTCCCCATGATGGAGACTGCCAACTGTGTCCGCAGGACCGAAAAGGTCTGCAGTGGGACCGGCGGCTTCGCTTATCTGGAGGACAGGAGGGGCAAAAAGCTCCCGGTCCGCTGCCGCTGCGGGTCCTGTTCCAATACCATCTACAATGCGGTCCCCCTCTCGCTCCACCCCTTTGCGGGGAAGGGACTCATGGCTGAGCTGCCCGTCCACCTGTGCATGTTCACAGATGAGAGCCCGGAGCAGACACAGCGGATCCTGGAATTTTTTACAGCCCTGCAGCTGAGCGGAAGGGGCCGGAAGAGGACGGAAAAGAAAAAGGGAAAGAAAACAGAACTGAAAACGGAACTGACGCCGCCCTTTGAGGAATACACCAGGGGACATTTCAGATCCGGTGCCCTCTGACACCGGAGAATATGGTCATTTATGAACGCATATGCTATTTCCTTATCAAAATATGTAAATACAGGGATCTTTGCCCTTTTTACCCTCCTGGCCTACCTGAGCTTTACGGTTCGGGACAGGCGCCTGAGCCGCGTGATCGAGATCGTTCAGCGCGTGTTGCTGGCCGCTTTTCTGGTCAATGCCAACGCGACCATCGCCTGGTTTGTCTGGGGAACCAAGGGCAGGAATCTCTGTCTTTTGTGCGCCATGGAGATCCTCTTTTTGCTGGCCTTTATGACCCTCTACAGGATCGTCCACGAGATGGCCAATATGTTCCTCTTCAATAACATATGCATGCTGCTCTCGGTCGGCTTTGTGATCATCTCCCGGATCGCCTTCTACGGGTCCGCGGACAGCACGGGCTTTCGGGCCAACGAACCCTTCAAGCAGTTTGTCATGGCCTCGGCGGGACTCCTGATCATGCTGATCATCCCCTTTTTCCGCAGGATCTTTGACTCCCTGCGGCACCTGGGGGTAATATTCGGCCTGGTCGGGATCGCTGTCCTGAGCGGGGTCCTGCTGCTGAGCGCGGCCACCAACGGGGCCATGATCACCTACACGATCGGCGGCTTCACCTTCCAGCCCTCGGAATTTGTCAAGATCCTCTTTATCCTGATGCTGGCGGGCATGCTGAGCGGGGAGGTCACGGCGGGAAAGGCCATGATGGTCAGCCTGCTGGCGGTCATCCATGTCGGCGTTCTCGTTCTCTCCAGAGACCTGGGAAGCGCCCTGATCTTTTTTGTCGTCTACCTCATGATGCTGTTTCTGGCCTCCGGCCGCTGGAGCATCATTTTCGGAGGCGCCGCCCTGGGGACCCTGGGGGCCGTCGCCTGCTATTTCCTCTTTTCCCATGTCAGGGTCAGGGTGGAGATCTGGAGGGATCCCTTCTCGGTCATCCAGGATATGGGCTATCAGATCGCCCAGTCCCTCTTTGCCATCAGCTACGGCGGGCCCTGGGGGGCCGGCCTGACCCAGGGGGCTCCGGACAGCATCCCCTTTGTGGAGTCGGATTTTATCTTCGCGGCGATCACGGAGGAGATGGGCCTGATCTTCGGCGTCTGCCTGCTCCTTCTGTGCCTCAACAGCTTTATCCGGATACTCATGCTGTCGGCCAGTTACTCCAACCGCTTTTTCCAGCTCTACACCTACGGGGCGGCGGTCTGCTATATTTTCCAGACCTTCCTGACTGTGGGCGGTGAGACCAAATTCATCCCCCTCACGGGCGTGACGCTCCCCCTGGTCAGCTACGGAGGAAGCTCGATCCTGTCCACCCTGATCATGCTGGGGATCGTCGAGATGATCTTTATCCTGCACGAGGAGAGGACGGCCCGCTTTATCGAGCGCTATGAGCAGGAGCAGGCCCGGGGGGATTCCGACGGCCCGGACCGGATCCCGGACTTTGATCCCTTCGAAGACGGAACCGGCCCGGAACAGAATCTGTATTTTCAGGATGGCAGCTCCGAGGCCTATGACCCGGACTGGATGGGGAAAACCGACCAGGCTGATGAAGGGTACCGGGCCGACGGGTATGACCATACCGACGGGTATGACCATACCGACAGGTATGGTTTTTACAGGCCGGGAGAAATGAAGAAATAATACCATGATGTAAAGGTCAAAAGG
>DGUF01000276.1:0-1615 GCA_002394525.1 Lachnospiraceae bacterium UBA4317
AACCGCCCAGTTTTTAATCGCTTACATTTTACGTATTTTTAAATGTAAAACAGGTTGTTCAACCGGGGGGG
Organism: Lachnospiraceae bacterium UBA4317; assembly: GCA_002394525.1. The sequence goes on from DGUF01000276.1 coordinate 72, forward strand.
GCAGGAAGGTCTGCAACAGCAGCATACTTAATCACAGTACTCAGAAGAGCAAATAACAGGAAACAGAGATGAACGAGACAGAATGGGATAAACTGTTAAAGATCAGGACGACCGGAAGGGATGATAGCCGGTCCGACCAGCACTGCTATCCTTATGAACCGACTCCCTATCCGGTTCTGGAGCGGCTGGCGGGGAGCGGGCTGATCACAAAGAAAAATGTCTTGGTGGATTACGGCTGCGGGAAGGGCCGGGTGGACTTTTATCTGGCCTGGCAGGCGGGCTGCCGCTGTATAGGTGTGGAGTATGACGAGCGGATCTGGCAGACCGCGGTCGATAACCAGCAAAATGCTGTCTCCGGCTCCAAAACCGAATTCCGGAACCTGCGGGCGGAGGTCTGTCCCGTCCCGGAGGAAGCGGACCGGTTCTATTTTTTCAATCCCTTTTCCGAAGAAATCCTCCAGCGTGTGCTGGGACGGATCACGGATTCATGGTATGAGCACCCGCGGCAGATCCTGCTCTTTTTCTATTACCCGTCAGATGAATATGTCTCTTACCTGATGAATGTTGATCAGGTCCTGTTCGTGGATGAGATTGACTGCAGAGACCTGTATGAGGGGAAAGACAGCAGGGAGAGGATCCTGATCTTCGCGCTGGTTCCCGTCTGTCAGGGTGAGCAGGAATAAAGCGGTGGATCTTCACGCCGGTCCCATCTGGCAGGAGGAGCAGGAATAAAGCGGTGAATCTTCACACTGGTCCACGTCTGGCAGGAGGAGCAGGAATAAAACGGTGGATCATTCCCCTCATATCGGGGTAATCAAAGCCGCTGGGTAGTAGAGCAGCTGAGCAGAGCCGCCGCCTAAAGCCACTGAAAAATAAAGGAGGACGACTGAAAATGACACTTTTTATTAATGCATGCGTAAGAAAAGACTCCAGGACCAGGCGCCTGGCGGACTGCCTTCTGAAAAAGCTGGATGAGCCTTTTACCGAGGTCCGCCTGGACAGCATCCGCTTTCCCGTGACGGATGAAAACTATCTCAACAAAAGGGACCGGCTGATCGATGAGGAGCAGTTTTCCGATCCGGCCTTCTCCCTGGCGAGGCAGTTTGCGGAGGCGGACCGGATCGTGATCGCGGCCCCCTACTGGGACCTGTCCTTTCCGGCCTCGCTCAAGCAGTATTTCGAGCATATCAATGTCCGGGGGATTACCTTCACCTATACGCCGGAGGGGATCCCGAGAGGGCTCTGCCGGGCAAAGGAGGTCTTCTATGTCACAACGGCCGGCGGCACTTATGTGCCGGAGGAATTCGGGTTCGGCTATGTGAAGGCCCTCGCCGCCGGTTATTATGGAATCGGGGACGTGAAGCTGATCCAGGCAGCCGGCCTGGACATAGTCGGGGCTGACGTGGAGCAAATCATGCAGGATGCCATGGAAAAAATTCAGGCGCTGTGACGAAGTCTGTCGAACAGGTTTGCCCGAATCACCGGACAAAACGGCGGCAACTGAGACCGCCGCTGCAGAAATCGTCACAGGAGACCACCGCTGC
>DGUF01000276.1:1682-10966 GCA_002394525.1 Lachnospiraceae bacterium UBA4317
CCACCGCTGCAGCAATCGTCACAGGCATGCTGCCGGCCGCTGTCAATATCAGGTCCAAAGGACAGAGTGAGGTTGTATGAAAACGATCATGGTCATTTCCGGCACGCCTTCGGAGACTTCCGAAATGGCGCTCTATGAGGCAAAACAGGAAGGATACCGGTGTGTATTCTGTACGGACCAGCCCGATGAGAAATCCGGCCGGCTGGCAGATGTTATATACCGGATCCGTCTTGACGACACCGATGCGCTGTTCGCTATCGCGGAGAAGGAGCACGCGGACGGCATCATTTCCATGTCTACGAAGGCCATGATTCCCGCGGCAGCCGTCTGCCGCCGACTCGGCCTGCCGGGCAATTCTCCGGAATCACTGGAACCCCTGATCTCCAAGGATGCCTTTCGTGAGCTGGCTCTGCGTGCGGGCGTTTTTCACCCCGGCTTTGTCGTTCCGGCTTCCGCGGAAACGATCGAAGAGGAATGTGCCGCCCTGCACTTCCCGGTCATTGTCAAACCGGCACAGGGTTCTTCTTCCTTCGGACAGACCATCGTCTCCGGTATCCGTGGTCTGAGGATCGCATATGAAACCGCAGTCAGAGAGTCCTGGAACCATAAAGCACTCATCGAAGAGTTCATCCCTCAGCCTTCACTGCGCGCGGTGGAGATCGACGTCTTCGTCGCGGGGGACGAGATCCTCTGGGACGGCGTCCGGGACAGCTACCGCGTGGAAGCCGCTCCGCTCCGGCCGGTCTATGATGTCTATCCCGCGTCTCTTACCGCCGGTGAGCTCGATCAGATGCGGCACACAATCGCCGCGCTTCTCAGGGAAGCCGGCGTGCGCCTGGGCGAATACGATGTCGAAGGCTACTTTACGGAAGAGGGCGAATTTTTTGTGATCGAGATCAATCCGCGTCCCGCGGGCTATTATAATCCGCAGCATATTTTTTATTATTGCGGTGTGAACCTGACCAGGCTCCTGGTGACGACGGCGGTCGGCGACTGGTCCTGTTATGACAGGCTCCGGACGCAAAAAAGGACGAAAAACAATATCCTTGCCTATTCCGTATTCAGCCCGAAGGAAGGGGTTCTGGACCATGTATACATTCACCCGTCTCTGGTGCCCAAAATGGTCGAGCAGCGCTTCCCGCTGGGCAGGCAGGAGGGACGCTTTGTGCAGGATATTCTGACAGCCATCAGGCCGATCAGCATTCTGGTATTTGCATTTGACTCAGAAGACGAGCTTGAAAGGGTCAGAAGCAGCGTCGACACCCTGATCTATCCCGTCCTTCGGGATTAAAAAAAGATGCGGAAATTCCCGGCGCGGCCAGCAGGATAGTAACAATGGTGAAACAAGAGACAAAGTCGCGGTTTCTCAACCGTAAATACAGATCCATCCTCAAAGCCTCCCTTGCCATAGAGGGGGCGGCTTATCTTGTCTCTCTGACGGACTCTCTGGTCGCCGGCAACATGGTCAGCACCCAGGCTCTTGCCGCCGTTTCGCTTGCAGCCCCCTTCGCCTTCATCACGACCTTTCTCGCGAGTATGATCAATTCCGGTACTACCGTCAGCTATTCCTACTGCATAGGCAGGTATGACAGGAAACACGCCAACGAAGTGTTCAGTCAGGGCGCGCTGACGGCCGCCGCAGCCGGCGCGGTCACGCTGATCGCTTTCGAGTGCGGATCCGGGTACCTGGTCAGAAGCTGGGGCGGACCGGAATTGATGCAGACCTATCTGCGCGATTATTTCAGGATCTTCTGTGTCTACCTGAGTCTGGAGCCCCTCTCGGTGCTCCTGGACAATATGGTCCTCTCAGATGGCGGCGAGAGGCTGTCCGCCACCGCGAACATAGCAGAGATGGGCGGCAATGTACTGCTGTCTCTCCTGTTCGGAAGGATCTGGGGCGTCGCGGGCATTGCTCTGGCTTCCGTGGTCTGCAAGCTGATCTTTTTCGCTATCATCGGCGCATGGTTTTTCACGCCTCAGAACAACCTGGCCTTTGGCTTCTGCTTTCGGATAACAGACAGCCTGCGCGTATTCAGAAACGGAATCGTGAAGGCGTCTCCGATCATATACAAGGCACTTGCTGCCTTTACCCTGAATGCTTTTGTCATGAGGCAGTTCGGACTTGAAGCTTTTGTGCTGCTCAGCCTCGCCTTGAGAATCATCGGCGCCTCCTCGCTGTTTATCGGCCTGTCGCAGGCGGTCTCTCCCCTGGCCGGCACCCTGCGAGGGGAGCAGAATACACTGGCGCTGCGGGGGCTGATGCGAACGGCCTTCCTGACCCTGTTTACAGTCGGTGCCCTGTCTTCTGCAGTCACATTTGTCTTTGCCCGGCAGTTCGTGCGCGGTTTTGGCATCACGGATCCAGCCCTGCTGACGCAGGGAAGGGCAGTCCTTCGCATGGCCGGAAGCTCCTTTGTGTTTCAGGCACTCGCATCGCAGCTGTTCATCTACTACTACCTGATCGAGAAGAGGGTTCCATCGTTTTTGATCAGTGTGATCAAGGACCTGGCGGCTCCCCTGATGATCGGGATCACCGCTTCCCTGCTCTCGCACAATGTCACCGGTGTCTGGCTGGGTCTGGCGTCAGCGCCGGCGGTCGCCCTGGCGGCTGTACTCGTCTTCATCCGCTGCCGGTATGGCAGAGACCTCTTCCCTCTTCTGCTCCCGAATGAGAATGATAAAAATATTTTTATATACGATTTCAATCTGGCACAGGACAATGAGCTTGAGGACACTGCGTCCGCCCTCTCCGAGACAGTGGTGGAGCTTTTGGACACACACGGCTCATCAAAAAGGACACAGACGATCGCGGGAATGCTGCTGGAGGATACGATCCTCCTGATTGCCGGACAGAACAGAACGAAACAGCCCCTCCGCGCTGAGTGTACCGTGATGATCAATGAACAGGGGGTCCGGCTGATCCTGCGCGATTCCGGTGAGATCACAGACATCGCAGGCGAACAGACAAAGATGGACTCCCTCCGCCGCTACGTCGTGATGCGGATGGGAGAAGCCCTGGATAACAAAGCATATCTGACTACAACGGGATATAATAGAAATGAGTTCTACATTGAGGAAAGACGATAAGATCATCGTCGTATACGGGGGAGACTCGGCGGAGCGTGAACCGTCTGTCCGAAGCGGCCTTGCTGTTTACAGGGCTCTGAAAAGAATTGGCTATATCAACACCGAGCTCTTCGACTTTCACGGGTACAGGCTCGGAGAACTTCTGGATGCCCGTCCCGACCTCGTGTTCATCGCCCTGCACGGACGATTTGGAGAAGACGGCTGTCTCCAGGGTGCCCTGGAGCTGGCCGGGATCCGGTATACAGGCTCCGGCCCGGCTGCCAGTGCGATCTGTATGGATAAGCCCCTGACAAAAATGTTTCTGAATGCGGCTGGCATTCCCACTCCAGGATACGCTGTCCTTGATCAGGAGGAGTACACAGACGCGGAAAGCGCTTTTGTCATGCTGGCCGGACAGACCGGCTTGCCCTTTCTCCTCAAGCCCGCCGACCAGGGCTCCGGGATCGGCATTTCGCTCGTACAAAAGAAAGAAGACCTGCCTGCCGCCGTCGAACTTGTCTTTCAGTACAACACCAGGCTTCTTGCCGAGGAATACCTGCAGGGCACTGAGATCACACAGTCCATCATCGGCGACGGGGACGGCCTGCTGCTCCTTCCCGAGATCGAACTGGTGTCGGACGCTCCCTTCAGGAACTATCAGGTGAAATACACCCCGGGACTCAGCAGGCAGATCATCCCGGCCAGGATCAGTGAAGAGGAAAGAGAGCTTGTCAGGAACCTGTGCAGCCGGATCTTCCGGCTGGGCCGCCTCCGTGGATGCGCCAGGATCGACATGATCATCGACAAAGATCAGGGCCCCATGGTCCTGGAGATCAACACACTTCCCGCCATGACTGAGACAAGCGCGCTGCCGGCCGCCGCAAAGGCAGCCGGCATTTCCATGGAGGAACTGACGGAGAAAATTGCCATTTGCGCGATGAGGCAGCCGCCTTCAGCTCAGGCCAGCGTAAGGGTCTCTCCGTAACCGCAGACCTGCCCGAACTCTCCATCCCGGATCCTGTAAGCCTCCCCGCGGATCTCCGCATGGACCTCTCCGCCGGACTGCGTCTGGAAGAGATAGCTGCCGTCGACGATGGCATAGAAGGTCCGGCCCACGCTGTCAGGATATGTGATGTCCTCCATCAGCCGAAGCCCGTCTATGACGTCACTTTTGACCGCATTGTAGTGGGGCAGGACGTTGTAGTCTGTCAGGCCGAGCCCCGGGATAAAGCGCTGATAGGCAGGGTCTGCGGCCTCGCCCGGCATCTCGGGCTGGGCATAGACCGTGCGCGCGCAGTTCATGCTGCCGGCGCTGATGCCCATCACGATCCCGTCGTAACCGGCCAGCCGGTCCGCCAGACCGATCCTGCGGAAAAAGGCATTCTCCGTGGGCACATGTCCGCCGCCCAGGATGATAAAATCGTAGCTACCGACTGCATCCGCCATCTCCTGTCCGTTGCGGGAATCGCAGAGGTCCATGCGGGAAAATGGCAGGCCGGTATCCCGCAGGATCTCTTCGAAATCCTGCCGCATCCTGTCGTTTAAGGAATACTCGTCCGGAAAGGCCGAGATCAGAAGGCATCCGGCCTGGTCCGGCCAGTGCCTTTGCAACTCCTCTACCATGCCGTTGGCCGGGTTGAAGCCGCTGTAGTCCGGAGTTTCATCGCTCCTGTATGTTCCAATCGGACTGCTTGTCAAAAAAAGGATCATTGTCTTTATCTCCCTTAATTTCGCGGCCGGGGCCGGAATGTATCTGTCTGCTGCGTCCCGCCGAACTTCTGCACTGTACCCGGCAGAATATCCAGGATCTCCTTTTCCCAGGCACTTACATCCCGAATTCCTCACACAGGGCAGTGAATCTGGCCTTTTCCTTGTCCTTGACAGCCTTGGACAGGTCGTTCATGCAGTGGTGGATGACATCGGCATCCTTGAGGACCTCGTCCATGGGGCTGTCCACGACCAGTTTGTCATCGTGGTGGTAGATGGCCGAGCAGATCAGGTCTGTCTCGGCGTCATCTGTCTGCCCGAGCTCTGTGAGGATCGACCTGGCGAGCTCAGCCCCCTTGTGGGCATGGTCATCGTAGGATCCTGTCCGGTATGCGTGCAGGTCATGCAGCATGGCGGCCATGGCGGCCAGCTCGGGGTCCAGCCCGCGTTTTCTGGCGATCATGGTCGCGGCCAGGGAAACTCCGTACAGGTGATTTACGGCACTGATCCGCTTATCGGCATTTTCCATTTTGTTCAGTTCCGCATCTACAATTTCTCTCAGGTCCTTTAATCTTCCCATGGATATCCTCCTTCGGATTTTTTTCTCTTCTTTCCTGACTTATCCGTTTATCACCTGGATCTGGCAGGACCGCATGGTCTCCAGGGCCGCCAGATGTTTTTCGGGGGTCACCCCGGCGCAGCAGGAGGCGTCGACCGAGATCTTCACCTCGGGCATCACTGCCTTGAGCAGGAGGGCATTGGAGACGACGCAGATGTCCGTGCACAGGCCCACCAGTTCCAGCTCGATCTCCTCTTTTTCAGACAGGTCTCTGAGGTCCGCCGCGAGCGCGGTGCTCCCGAAGGTCGGCTTCTCATAGATCTTTGCTTCCGTCAGCAGGTCTGCGATATCCGGGCGGATCTGCCAGCCTTCCGTCTCCCTGATGCAGTGGGGAACAGGCAGGTATTTTCCCTCCTGGGTCTGCATATAGTTCTCCCCGTGCGTATCCATGGTGGCGATCACATCGGCCGCCGGATAGGAGCGGATCTTGTCCTTCACCGCCTCTACGATCGCGACAGCCTCTCTTGTCCCGAGGGCCGCGTCGATAAAATCATTCTGCATGTCAATGACGATCAATATCCTTCTCATTTTCCTACTCCTGATTCTATTTCCATGAAAATGCAAGACTCGCTCGCGAGTCTTGCACGCCGGATGCGGGTTGACATTTCTTGTTTTTCAAAGACATGTCAACATCTTCCGCACCACATCCGTGTTGCATCCAACAAACATCCGGTTTGTTGCGGAGCGTTTATTCTTCATCGCAGGATTGTACCCACGATGAAGCGAGTTTCCCTTTTTTGCGCGCGTATCCCACGACTGAAGTCACGGGTATTGCGCGATGAAGAATAAACTACTGTCCGATTCCTTATGGAGCCACCAGAGTCAAAACTGAGTCAGCAGAACCGTCCCTTTTGACTCAAAATTGAGTCAGCAGAACCGTCCCCTTTTGACTCATTCGGGGCTGTAGTCAATCCTGACATATTTGCTGACCCAGACGGGGTCGTCGTCTGCACTGTATTCGCTGATCCGGCAGTCCCTGTAGAGGTCGTCGGCGATCTCTTCGATGATCTGTCTGAGCTCGAGTTTGTCCAGGTAATATGCCGGGATGGCGTCATAGCCCAGGGCGGCGCCCAGGATGTTTCCGGTCACGGCTCCGGTGGAGTCGCTGTCGCCGTCGTGGTTGACGGAGGCGATAACGGCCTTCTCGAAATCATCCGGGTGCTTCAGGGCGCAGTAAACGGCGATCGCCAGGGTCTCCTCGGCGACCCAGCCCTCGCCGAGGGCCCGGATGGCGTCGCGCTCGTTCATGTCCTGAGCGGAGAGGTCGGCCGCCCGCTGCATGAGGTCCAGGAATTCCTGCATATGGGCAGCGTTGGGGAAGAGCCGGGGCATGGTCTCCATGGAGGAGAGCACGGCCTCGCGGATATCGGGCTTCTCAGCGGTTGCGAGCATGTAGACGATGTGGACCAGGGCCGCGGAAGGGATGTAGCCCAGCTCATGGCCGTGGGTGACGGCTGCCGCCTCAGCGCCTGCCATATCGGCCTCTTCCACCTCCCAGCCCCTCTTGCCGGCTAAATAGGCCCCGATCGGGGCGACACGCATGACGCCGCCGCAGCCCTTGCTGTGGTTGATGGGGCTCTCCACGGTGCCGTGGCCGCCCGCCTGCAGGGCCGACAGGCAGGTTCCGCCGGGCGCCCTGCAGCTGAACATCTCTTTGCAGTTGACCAGCCAGGAGACGTGTCCATCTCTGTTCCGGAGGGGATAGGAATGATTCTGCGTCTGGTACCAGTCCAGATAGGCCCTGTCAAAGTAGCCGACCGGGCCCGCTCCGATCCCGCGCATGCGGCCTCGGGTCTCGCCGAACAGGAGGGCCGTCGCGGTGAACAGGGCCATCTGGGTGTCGTCCGAAATGCGGGCCAGGCCCCGGACGAGGTCATAGCGCGTAATGCCTTCCTCTCCGTACTTACTGACGATCTCCGACAGTCTTGAAAACTCCACTGCATAGCCGAGCGCATCGCCGACGGCTCCGCCCACCAGACATCCCCTGATCCTGTTAAGGTCTCTCATCATGGTTTTCCCTCCTGTATTTCTCTCAGAAATATTCCTTATCATTTGCGACAAGGATATTATAGGACATTTTTTCACGAACGAGGTCGTCCCGCAGGCGACAGATCGGGAATTACAGGGCCGGAACTGTAAACATCAGGAAGTTCCTGCCAAAGCGGCCCCCGGCAGGTGTCCGGGGAGGCTTTCCCGGACAACAGGAAGCCGAAGCCGGCCGGGAAGCTATCCCAGAATTCTGTCCAGGTCCTGCTCGGCCTGGTCCTGGGACTGGAACAGGATCGTCCGGATCCCCAGGTCCGCCGCCGGCTCCAGATTGGCTGGCAGGTCATCGATAAAGACGCAGCGCACCGGGTCCAGATCATATTTTTCGATCAGGAGCTTGTAAAAGGCGGGGTCCGGTTTGACCTTGTGAACATCGCAGGAAAACAAGCCGCCGTCCATCTCCGGCAGGAAATAGAGGGCGTCGGCGCATTCCCGCATGATCTTGTGCGAATAATTGGAGAGAAAAAGGATCCGCCGGCCGGAATCCCTGACCCTCTGCAGCCAGGGAAGGCTTGCGGCCTTGGGCTCGACGATCCCGTGTACATCCGCAAACATATGCCGGATCTGGTCCTCGATCTGCGGGTCATTTTCGATGAAGAGCTGCAGGATCTCCTCTTCGGACAGGTTGTTCAGGTCCAGCTGGACCCAGTCCTCCGACCGCATGGTCGCGTACATGACCCTGTGGGCCAGGTCGCCGGTGAAGCCCTTCTTTTCCAGAAAGCGGAAGCGTCCCAGGTCCACCAGCACACCTCCGATATCAAAAATCACAGTATCAATCTCATGGTTTGTTTTCATGTTCCTCTTTTCTTCCAGTCCTGATTTCATTCTTCCCGACAATGCCGCTCGTCAGAGCGGCAACGCAATGCGATCACAGGTGCCTGGGCCCACGGCACAGGCACCGGAGTGAAAAATCCTGTACTCTGCCGTTAACCCGTATAAGCATCCTCAGCGGTATTCCTGAAGTTCTGCTTTTCCAGCCACTCCCGCTCCTCATCGTTTTCCGGGATGTCTATGCGCTCGATCTTGAAAATGACCGGTCTCGTGCCGTCGTTGCAGCAGGCGAACATGTACTTATTCCCGGTGCCTGTACCAGGCGAACATGTACTGCTGGCAGATCCCGTTGTAGGGGGCATATTTTTCAAAGGGGTAGCCGACAGGATACTGGTCCGCCAGGATCCGTTTCATCCAGACATCGACAGGAAATGCGTCTGTGTGGTGGAGGCCGAACAGGGACACGCAGCTGGCCACCTTTACCCCCACGCCGAACAGAGCTGTCAGCTCCGCCATTGTCTTTTCTTCATCGGCATGCAAAAGGCTCCCGAGATCGATTTCCCCGGCGCAGACGGCCTCAGCCGCCGCGTGTACATATTTGCCCCGGTATCCCAGCCTGCAGTCCGAGAGTTTCTCCTCAGACAGAGCTCTGAGGGCCGCCGGCAGGGGAAAGGCGTAATACTCACGCCCCCTGGAATCGGTTTTTCTCTCTCCGCAGGCTGCTGAGAGCATGTCCACCGATCTGCGGATAGCCGGAATATTTCTGTTCTGGGATATGATGAAAGTGATCAGCATTTCCCAGGGGTCCTGGCGCAGGATCCGGATCCCTTTCTCATGGTCGGCGGCCTCCCGGAGGAAGGGGTCGCTGGCCGGATCGATCCGCCCGCGGATGGCCCGATAGTTTTCCTCCAGGTCAAAATAATTTTTCCAGAAGCTTTCAAACTGATCCCGAGCGCATTCGAAATCATACCTGCCGCCGCCGAGGTCTGTCAGATACAGGCACTCCGCCCCGGCTATAATCCGGTATGCGCTGCGGCCGGTCCCGTGTGAAGACTCCTCCTCCGGATCCAGCCTC
>DGUF01000276.1:11079-11886 GCA_002394525.1 Lachnospiraceae bacterium UBA4317
CTCTCCCGGCGGCCGGTCCCGTGCGAAGACTCCTCCTCCGGATCCAGCCTCTCCCATCGAAAGCACTGGCCGCTGTCCGCGATCCGGTCCAAATCAAAATCGTCGTCGATCTGTATAATCAATTCTTAAAACCCTGCCGTTCTGCAAGACATGTGGATCATATGTCCGTTAAAGTGTGTGGTTTAAGGGCTTCGATGCCTCTGATTCCCGCCCACCGGTATCAAAGGCACCCGGCAGCTTAAGCTGAGATGCGGCTTAGAAGCTGTGCTGCTCCAGCCAGGCCACTGCCATCACAACGGTTTCCGTAATGTCTTTGCCGTCAGCTGTAATGACTGTCTGTTTTTCCAGTCCCTTGTGGAAGTCCACATACTCCGCCTCGGCAAAGGCGTTTTTCAGGTAGTTATTGTCGTCCGAAAAGCCGGGATCAGGCTGGATCTGGCAGATACTGTATGCCTGGAGGATCGCACTGACAGGGACGCCGTGGTAGAGGAGTCCCTTGTACCGGTCGATCTCACTCTGTCTGATCGGAGCACTCTCCCTGTAGATGGCCATTGCCTCTGCAAGTGCTCTCTTTTCTTCATCAGTCAGGGGTTTTGCCTCATTGCTGGTCCTGGTATTGTCGAGAACCTGTTCCAGCGTGCTCATACCGGAGAGAACAGTTATGACGTCTTCCTTCTCAAGGCAGAAACGCACAGACCAGGAGGCGATGCTCCAGTCAGGGTGGACAGCCTTCAGTATTTTCTCTGCGTCCTCCGGCAGCCGTGCGAGTCCGCCTCCCTTGACGGCTTCCATGATGATGACCTTCCG
>DGUF01000039.1 GCA_002394525.1 Lachnospiraceae bacterium UBA4317
CTTGTCACACCTCCCCTTCCTTGCGCGATCGAGCTTCATCCCGGCGTTGACTTTTAAGTATGATATTCATATAATGGGACAAGGTCAGAAGTGAGACAAACCTGTATTACATAGTTTATTTTAGAAAGGACATTATCATGAAGCACATCGTGACACTTGATACACGCGACATGGCAAAGAGCGCTGTCAGCGGCGGCTGCGGCGAGTGCCAGACCTCCTGCCAGAGCGCCTGCAAGACCAGCTGTGGTGTTGCCAACCAGGCCTGCGAGAACAAGGACGCTGAATAATCTGACAAGATCATCTGAAAAGATTATAAGGAAGTGAGCTGTCACAGCCTGAACAGGCGCGCGGCATTTCGGGGAATGCCTTTGGAAGGCCTGCCCGGATAGCTGTCCGCTGCCGGACACGGCGATGCTGACAGGGACACACGCGTTGAGCCATGTACTCTCTGAGCGCATGGCTCATTGCTGTATAGGGTTAATTATTAATGATTCATCAATATAAACTAAATGGTTACCATATCGTACTGGACGTAAACAGCGGGAGTATCCATGTCCCCGATGAAAAGGCCTATGAGGCCATCCGCCTGATGGACGAGGGAAAGTCCCCGGAGGAGGTCCGGACCGGCCTGCGCGCGGCTTTTGCCGAAACGGGGATCACCGAGGAGGAGATCACGGAGTGCCTGGAGGACATCGAAGAGCTCCGCAGGGAGGGCAGGCTCTTCTCGGAGGAGACCTACGCCGACAAGGCCTTCGACCTCAAAAAGCGCAACACGGTCATCAAGGCCCTCTGTCTGCTGGTCGCCCACACCTGCAACCTCAACTGCAGCTACTGCTTCGCGGCCCAGGGCAATTTCCACGGCCAGCACGGACTCATGTCCTTTGAGACCGGCAAAAGGGCCTTGGACTTTCTCGTGGAAAATTCCGGCCTGCGGCGCAACCTGGAGGTCGACTTCTTCGGCGGGGAGCCCCTGATGAACTTCGAGGTCTGCAAGGAACTCGTCGCCTATGCCCGGTCTATCGAAAAAGAAAAGAAAAAGAACTTCCGCTTCACGCTGACGACCAACGGCGTCGGCATCACGGACGAGGTCATCGAGTGGGCCAACAGGGAGTGCTACAACGTGGTCCTGAGCCTGGACGGGCGAAAGGAGGTCAACGACCGCTTCCGCAAGGACTATTCGGGCCGGGGCAGCTACGACAGAATCGTGCCCAATTTCCGGAAATTCGTGGAAAAGCGCGGGGGGCAGGGCTACTACATGCGCGGCACCTTCACCCACTTCAACACGGACTTCACGGAGGACATCTTCCACATGGCCGATGACCTGGGCTTCTCCGAGCTGTCCATGGAGCCGGTCGTGGCGGACCCCGACAGTCCGTCCGCCCTCACGCAGGAGGACCTGCCCGTCGTCTTCGAACAGTATGAGATCCTGGCAAAGGACATGCTGCGCAGGGAGCGGGAGGGGAAGCCCATCACCTTCTACCACTATATGCTGGATCTCGAGCACGGCCCCTGCATCTACAAGAGGATCTCGGGCTGCGGCTCAGGCACGGAGTACCTGGCGGTCACGGCTTCCGGCGACCTCTACCCCTGCCACCAGTTCGTCAACGATCCTGAGTACAGGATGGGGAATATCTGGGAGGGCGTCACCAACACGGACCTTCGCGACTCCTTCAAGCTCTGCAACGTCTACTCCCGCCCCGAATGCGCCAAATGCTGGGCCAGGCTCTACTGCGCCGGCGGCTGCGCGGCCAATGCCTACCATGCCGCGGGAGATATCCACGGCACCTATGAGACGGGCTGCGAGCTCTTCAAAAAGAGGATCGAGTGCGCCCTTATGATCAAGGTGGCCCGGGCCATAGACCAGAACGAAAAGCAGAACGCAGAACAGAATCAGGTCCTGGGATAGGGACTGATCAGGTTGCTGGCCCCGGTGATATAGTCGACGCTGACATCATAGAGGCGGGCCAGCAGCAGAAACTGGTCGATGTTGACCTGGACCGCGCCGCGCTCCATATCCGAGTAGGTCTGCTGGGAAATCCCCAGACAGACCGCGACATTCTCCTGGGAGAGCCCCTTTTGCTTTCTCAGCCGCTCGAGCCGGAAACAGATATGGCGGGGATACTGGGGGATGAGACGCCGTCTTTTCATGGTTTTCTCCTTTTGCTTTCTCCCTTGCGGGCGAGGGTTCTGAATGACAGGCCCGGTACTTCCGGCAGGGGCCTGCAGAATACATTCGAGCACAGCTAAACCTTTACACGTATTATACGATGGCAGGGGAAAAAATCCGCAGAGCCGCTCTGACGGGCCCGGAGCCACCGTATACTTTTTGACCTTATATCATTATACTGGTATTTATGAAAAACAGGGAAGAAGAACAGAGAATAGCGGGAAGGATCCGCGATCTCGCGCGGCAGGCCGCTCAAAATGAGTATCTGACCCACACCGGATTTTTATCCCTGTCCGGCCAGTCCCTCGCGGCCACGCTGACAGACCCGGCGTCGGGCGGGACGGGCGGAGACCGCTGTGTGTGGTTCGGGGGTTATCCCGATGCGGACAGGAAGGTCCTGTTTTTTCTCCCGTCCTACCTGGAAGAGGAGGAACTGATCCGTCAGGAGGAGGCCGGGGAAGGGATCCTGTCCTGCCTGCGGATCACCGTGCGCGGGGCCCGGTTCAGCAGGGAGATCGGGCACAGGGACTGCCTGGGCGCCCTGATGCACCTGGGCATCGAGAGGGACCAGATCGGAGACATCCTCCTCAGGGAGGACGGCTCGGCGGCCTATGTCTACGTGCTCTCGGCCATGGCGGACCATATCTGCCGGGAGCTGGTCACGGTCGGCAGGGCCCATGTCGACACACAGATCGTGCCCCCTGCCTCCTGTGACGCGCGCCCGGTCCTGGTAGAGCAGAGCGGGAGCGTGGCCTCCGTGCGGATCGACAGCCTGGTCGCCATGGTCTTCAAGGTCTCCAGGTCGGCGGCCCAGGACCTGGTGGACAGAGAGGCGGTCTTTGCGGACGGCAGGACCGTGACCTCTGCCTCCTGGGCGCCGGGCCCCGGCTGCAGGATCTCAGTCCGCGGCCACGGCAAATTTATTTTTGAGGGAGAGGAGAAGAGGACGAAAAAGGGGAGACTTTTTGTCAAAACCAGCGTCTTTTCCTGAGTCCCCGCCCGGGTCTCCGGTCAGAATATTATGGCGAACGCTTTTCCGGTGAAAATGCTCCGCGGCGGGAGCCTGCCTGAAGATGAAACATTATTATATAGGGAGCGGTAAGCAAACCGAAAAGAAAGGAGGGAGGCGCAGAAGGGAGTTTCTGTGCCGGATGAGAAAGTGACTTATCAGGAAGCCTGCAAAAAGCTGGAAGAATATGGACAGCAGCATGTTCTGAAATACTATGACGAGCTCAGCGAAGAGCAGAAGGCGGAGCTGCTGCAGCAGATCGAGGAGACGGACTTCTCCATCGTCAGATATGTAAAGCACAAAGATGAGGCCCTCGGGACCGGCAAAATCTCCCCGATCGATGCCATGGAGCTCGATGAGGTGGCCAGAAGGCACGATGAGTTTGAAAAGATCGGCCTGGACGCGGTGCGGCAGGGCAAGGTCGCCGCGGTCCTGCTGGCTGGCGGCATGGGCACGCGCCTGGGCTCGGACGACCCCAAGTGCATGTATGACATCGGCATCACCCACCCGGTCTACATCATGCAGAGGCTGGTGGAAAACCTGATGGACGTCGTCAACGCCGCCGGTGTCTACGTCCCCTTCTTCATCATGACCAGCGACAAAAACCACGACAAGACCGTGGCCTTCATGAAGGAAAAGAATTACTTCGGCTATGATCCCTCCATGGTCTTTTTCTTCAAGCAGGAGATGGCCCCCGCCTCTGACTACGACGGAAAGGTCTACATGGAGACAAAGAGCAGGATCTCCACCTCCCCCAACGGCAACGGCGGCTGGTTCCTGTCCATGAAGCGCTGCGGCCTGCTGGACAAGGTGCATGAGCTCGGAATCGAGTGGCTCAATACCTTCGCGGTCGACAACGTCCTGCAGCGGATCGTCGATCCCGTCTTTGTCGGCGCGACGATCGCCTCCGGCTGTGCCTGCGGTGCCAAGACCGTGCGCAAGGCCGCGCCCGATGAGCGCGTCGGCGTCATGTGCCTGATGGACGGAAGACCCAGTATCATCGAGTACTATGAGATGACCCCTGAGCTCATGAACACCAAAAATGACAAGGGCGATCCCGCCTACAATTTCGGCGTGATCATGAACTATCTCTTCCGCGAAAAGGATCTGGAGCGCATCGTCGATGAGGTCCTCCCCGTCCACGTCGTGGAAAAGAAGATCGCCTGCCTGGACGAGGACGGAAATCCCGTCTCGCCCCAGGAACCCAACGGTTACAAGTTCGAGCAGCTCGTGCTCGACATGGTCCGTGAGCTGGACACCTGCCTGCCGGTCGAGGTCGACCGCACAAAGGAGTTCGCCCCGATCAAGAACCGGACCGGCGTCGACTCCGTCGAGAGCGCCCGCGAGCTCTGCAAACTGAACGGGATCGAGCTGTGACAGAATCGACAGGCATTGATTATGCCAAAGAGCTGAATATTCCTCTGGAAGGCCTGATATATTCTGTTAATGGACTATTCCAAACTAATTCAAACGGTTTCAAACGATTTCAAACAAGGAGACTTGAGCCTATGTTTCGTCTTTGGGTGCGCGAGTGGAAGGACAGCCATCTGATCAGGGATACGGTGATCGAGGACGGATCCGATGATACCCGCACGCACAAGGTCTTCCGGGCCCTGGAACAGGCCTGCGTGGAGTTTGACCTGGCCGTGCCGGTCTGGCTCGACGCGACCGTGCGCGATTTTCAGCGGCATTCCCGCGCCCGTTTTACCCGGGATGCCTTTGTCGAGGATATCGATTTCGATTACCTGGAGATCTACGTGATCGAAGAGGATTACGGTTAACAAATCTGTCCCGTGTTTTATGGATCTTCGCTTTTTGCGGAGGACATAAAACGCGGGACTTTTTTACATTTCAGACGGCAAAAGCACACAAAACCATCACATTTCCCGCCTACACTGTCAAATATAGAGATCAGGAAGATGATTCATTTTTCTTGAAATAGAATGAGAGGCGATCAATCATGTCAGACGAAAGATTTGAAAACAAAAACGCATTTACAGACAGGGATGACCATGCGCCTTCGGAGAACACGACGGCGGGCTCTTCCTCTGACGG
>DGUF01000266.1 GCA_002394525.1 Lachnospiraceae bacterium UBA4317
GAATCAGAAAAAAATATCCGGGGGACGGAAGCTTTTTACGGTCCTTTATACGGTTTTGTTTGCCCTCCTGGCGGCAGTGATCTTCCGCTATTTTCCCATGGAGGGGAAAAATATGGTCTGGAAGGGGGACGGGCTCTCCCAGCACTTTACGGCCCTCTGCTATTACGCCAGATGGGGACGGGCGGTCCTGCGCTCTCTTGTGTCGGGCCATCCCTCCTTTCCGACCTTCAACATGCACATGGGCCTGGGCTCGGACCTCTTCACGACCCTGCAGTATTACGTGATCGGCGATCCATTCAGCCTGCCTGCGGCCCTCGTGCCCCAGCGCCACATGCTGGTCTTTCACGACGCCATGATCCTGGCCAGGCTCTTTATCGCGGGTCTGTGCTTTGACGGTTACTGCCGCTGTATGGGGCGGCGGGACCTGACCGGGAACCTTTGCGGGAGCCTGGTCTATGTCTTTGGCAGCTTTGGGCTGTTCGGGATCCGGCACCCCTATTTTCTCAATGCCATGATCTGGTTTCCCCTGCTTCTGACAGGGGAGGAGCATATTTTCAGAGGAAGGAGAGGGCGCCTGTTTACTGTCACTGTATTCCTGTCCTGTGTCAGCAACTTTTACTTCTTTTACATGCTGGTCATCATGACGGTCATCTACGCGGTCTGGAGAGCCCTGAGGCTCTGCCTGTTTCCGGCCCCTGCCGGGCAGGTTCGGACCGGTCTGGCCCGGATCTTCCGGCTGGCCTTAAAGTTTCTGGTCCGGGCGGGCCTGGGAACGGCCATGGGGGCCTGCTTTCTGGTCCCCATCCTGCTCCGCTTCGGTCAGGATCCGCGGGCATCGGAGGGGGCGGGCACCGGCCTTTTCTATGCGCTCTCCTATTATAAGAGCCTGCCGGAGGCCTTTGTCGCCTTCGGGACAGACGCGACCCTGGACTACTGGACCTGCCTGGGCTTTGGCGGGATCGGCCTGATCAGCGTCCTTCTGCTCTTTCTGGATGCGGAGAAGGACAGGGACGGTAGGGGGTCAGGACACTTTGACCTCAAGCTGGCCTTCGCGGGCATGGCGGCCCTGGTCATGATCCCCGCGGCGGGGGCGGCACTCAACGGCTTTTCCTACCCCTCCAACCGCTGGATCTGGGCTTTTGCCATGCTGACGGGCTATATTACGGCGGTCATGGTCCCCTCCCTCCGGAAGCTTTCCGCAAAAAAGGCGCTGGCTCTGGCTGGGGGGATCGCGGTCTATGCCGGGATCTGCGCCGGCCTGGGGGCCGCAAAGAGCACGCTGGCGGAGCTGGGGCTGACCCTGGCGGCTGCAGCGGTCGTGATCATCTGCAGTGTGCTGAGCAGCCGTGAAAAGAACAGCGATGAAAACCGAAATGAAAACGGCGGAAAAAGCCGCGGAGCGAATGCGGCGGATCAGGCCAGCGTGACCGGCCCGGCCTGGGAGACCAGCCTGCTCCAGTCAGACAGGGACAGCGCGACCAGTCCGGCCCGGGAGACCGGCCGGCCCGACATGGGGCAGGGCAGCCGCGGCAGGCAGGCCCGGCTGTACAGGCTGCAGAGCGCGGTCCTGGCCGGCCTGATCCTTGCGACCGGCCTGATCCACGGCTATGTGGAATTTATCCCCGGCAGGATGAACAGCGCCCTGCGGGAATACCATTCCCGTCAGTATATAGAAGCCATGAAGGCCTCCGATGCCGCGGGCGTCAGGAGCCTGGTGGGGGACGGGACTTTTTTCCGCTATTCGGGACGGGACCTGGCCAATAATTTTTCCATCCTGCACGATGTTTCCAACACCCAGTACTACTGGAGCCTGTCGGACGGCGGGATCGAGCGCTTTTTCACTGAGACCGGCCAGGGCAACGGCATGGTCCACCTCTATGACAACCTGGGCAACCGGACCTTCCCGGATGAGCTCGCCGGCGTCCGCTATTATATCCGGAGCGACGGCTCGCTCCTGCCTTTCGGCTACGATAAGCTCGAAGGGCTCCGCTATGACAACAGGGAGCTTTTTGTGGAAAAAGAAGGGGACCCACTCCCGGTCTTCAGTTTTTCCCTCTATGAAAACCGCTATGCCCTCCCGCTGGGATTTACGTCCGCAAACTATATTTCCAGAGATACCTACGAGGCGCTCTCCATACCGCAGCGCCAGGAGGCCCTGATGCAGGGGATCCTGCTGGAGGAGGAAGACCTGTCGAAAATTCTGTCAGAGGGAAAAGACCTGCAGGGAACCTCGCCGGAGGCGGCGGACCTGCGGGAAATGTTTGCGGAGAAGGATCCGGAGGGAACAGCCTCAGACGGAAGCCGGTCCGCGCAGCCGGACGGGGAAGAGGGCCAGGCCCTGTCCTTTACATCCCGGGAGATCCCCTTTGCCTTTCAGGCGGAGGAGGGGATCGATGTGGCGCCCGGGCCGGACGGCAGCGTGGAGATCCGGGTCGCGGACCCGGAGGCGGCCCTGACTCTGGAGACGGAAGATACCGCGGGGACAGAGGTCAGCGTCCTCCTGACCGGGACGGACTACGAGCCGCCCGCGGACGGCCTGCGGGAGGACGAGGTCTATTCCAACACAGACCCCGTGGAGATCTCTGTAAAAGCAAAGAGAGATGGACACACGGTTTCCACAAAAAAGGTGGAATATACTCTTGAGGACAATCCCTGGAAGACGGGAAGAGAGGATTTCCTGAGCTGCTGCGGCTGGTCGGAGGAGTCTCTTTCGGAGCTGCGGCTCTCCTTTTCCCGCAGGGGAACCTATAGATTCCGGGAGCTGAAGGTGATCGGCCAGGCCATGGATGCCTATCCCGCCTATGTGGAGGAGCTTGGCGCTTATACGCTGGAGGATCTGGACCTGCATGAGCTTGCGGGGAGCGGCGCGACGGACAGGATCACCGGCAGGATCACCCTGCCCGGGACCCGGATCCTCTGCCTGCAGATTCCGCGCTGCAGGGGCCTGCGGGCCTTTGTGGACGGTGTGGAGAGACCGCTCCTGCAGGCGGATACTATGTTTTCCGCCCTTGTGGTGGAGGCGGGGACCCATGAAATCGAGCTGCGCTATGCGACGCCGGGCCTGATCCCGGGCGCCGTCCTCTCCGTTCTGGCCCTTCTGCTCTTTGCGGCGGAGGCGGCCGCGGGCCGGCGCAGACGCCGGGGCTCCCACTGAGGGCTCTCACAGGAAAAAAGCCGGAGCACCCGGGTCCGGGAACCATGTGTATGGAAGCCGGGACGCCCGCGGAAAAAAGGCGCGGGAAGCATGCGTGTGGACGCCGGGACTCCCGCAGGAAAAAGGCCCGGGAAGCATGCGTATGGACGCCGGGACGCCCGCGGAAAAAAGGCGCGGGAAGCATGCGTGTGGACGCCGGGACTCCCGCAGGAAAAAAGGCCGGGGCGGGCCGGCTACAAAAGGAAACAAAAAACAGACATCAGATGGGGGAGAAGAAGCCATATGAGCGACCTGATCAGTATAATCGTACCCTGCTACAACGAAGAGGAATCGCTGTGGCTTTTCCATGACGCTGTGAAAAAGACAGAGGAGACCATGCCGGACTGCCGGTTTGAGATCCTCCTGATCAACGACGGCTCAAGGGACCGGACCCTGGAGGTCATGCGGGAACTGGCCGCTGAGGATCCGGATGTAAGCTATTACAGTTTTTCCAGAAATTTCGGCAAGGAGGCCGCCATGTATGCCGGTTTCTGCCACGCCAAAGGTGATTACGCGGCTGTCATGGACGCCGACCTGCAGGACCCGCCGGACCTGCTTCCGCAGATGTATCAGATCCTCAAGTCGGGGGAATATGACAGTGTGGCCGCAAGGCGTGTGAACCGCGCGGGCGAGCCTCCTGTCCGCAGCTGGTTTGCCAGGCGCTTCTACAGCCTGATCAACAAGATTTCAGATGCGGATATCGTGGACGGGGCGCGGGACTTCCGGCTTATGAAGCGGGAGATGGTGGAGGCCGTCCTGGCCATGGGGGAGACCAACCGCTTTTCAAAGGGAATCTTCGGATGGATCGGCTTCAGGACCTACTGGATGCCCTACGAAAACGTGGAGCGCGTCGCGGGCCAGACCAAGTGGAACTTCTGGGGCCTGTTCAGCTACGCTCTGGACGGGATCGTCAACTTTTCCAGGGTTCCCCTCGACATCGCCTCCTGGTTCGGGATCCTGATGACCATCATTTCCTTTCTGGCCATCCTCTTTATCGTGCTGCGCAAGCTCCTTTTCGGCGATCCTGTCGCCGGCTGGGCCTCGACGGCCTGTATCATCACCTTTATCGGCGGGATCCAGCTCCTGTGCCTGGGCATCATCGGCAAATATCTGGCGACTGTGTATTCGGAGGTCAAAAAAAGACCCCATTTCATTATCAGCGAGAGCAACCGCGACGACGCGAGACGAATCGGGTAGGCTGGAAGCTAAGAGCTAAGAGCTGAAGGCTAAAACGCTAACAGCTAATAAACCAAGGAGCATCTCCATGACATTTCGAAAAAGGCTTCTGGTGGCGTTTGCCACCGTGATCGTGATCCCCATGATTCTGTTTATGGTCGCCTTTGTCGCCCTGGGCAATTATCTGCTGGGGGAGGGCAGGGAGCTGCAGGGCTATACATCGATCGTGGGGAACTATGATGATTACGATGAAGAGGCGGAGGCGATCTTTCAGTCGGCGGCCGGCAGGATGGATGCCCTGCAGGATGTAAGGGTCCTGGACGACCTGTCCTCCCGCATCCGCAGCAGGAATCTCTATATTGCGGTGCGGAGGGGCAAAAAGCTCTACTATACCAGCAATCAGGCGCTGGCCGAGGCGGATCTCGACAGGCTGCCCGCCTTTGACAAGGACGCGGTCGGTGAGACCGGGGGGAGCTCCTTTATCCAGGGCCGGGGCCGGAGCCTGATGGTCCGCCGGATCGACTTTTATTTTCCCGACGGGGAGGAGGGGACCTTTTTCCTGGTCACAAGGGTCACGGGCCTGATCTCCGGCAGGTTTATGAGCGGCCTGTTCGTCTCCATGCTGACCATCCTGATCTTTACGGCCTTTCTGCTCACCAGGTGGCTGGAGACCAGTATTTTCACACCGATCAGCGCGATCAATATCGCCATGAACAACATCCGGGACGGCAACTTCACCTACACGCTCTCGACGGGTGAGGAAGGCGAGATCGGAGAGCTCTACCGCAACTATGAGGACATGCGCCTGCGGCTCAAGGAGTCCGCGGACGAGAAGCTGGAGCATGAGCGCCAGAACAGGGAGCTGATCAGCAACATCTCCCACGATCTGAAGACGCCGATCACATCGATCAAGGGCTATGTGGAGGGCCTGATCGACGGGGTGGCCAACACGCCGGAAAAGCAGGCCAAATACATCCGCACGATCTACAACAAGGCCAATGACATGGACCACCTGATCGACGAGCTGACCCTCTATTCGCGCTTTGAGAGCGACCGGATCCCCTACAATTTCCACCGCCTCAGTGTCGGCGACTACTTCGGCGACTGCGTCGAGGAGATCGGGATGGACCTGGAGTCCAAGGGGATCGAGCTCAATTACACCAACCTTGTCTCCCCGCAGACAAAGATCATCGCCGATCCCGAGCAGATGAAGCGGGTGATTAACAATATTGTGGGAAATAGTGTAAAATATATGGACAAAGAAAAGGGCCGGATCGATATCCGGATCCTGGACGAGCACGACAGTGTGCGGATCGAGGTGGAGGACAACGGCAAGGGCATCGCGGCCCGGGACCTGCCCAATATCTTTGACCGTTTTTACCGCACGGATTCCTCCCGCAATTCGTCCCAGGGCGGAAGCGGGATCGGGCTTTCTATCGTGCGCAAGATCGTGGAGGACCACGGGGGCTATATCTGGGCCACCAGCCGGGAGGGCGAGGGGACCTGCATGCATATGGTCATCCGCAAATATCTGGAACAGGAGACGGATTCCGTGGATACCATGGATCCTGTCGAGGAGGAAATAATATGAGCAAAATACTGATCATTGAAGACGAAGAGGCGATCGCGGACCTGGAAAAGGATTATCTGGAGCTGAGCGGCTTTGAGGTGGAGACGGAGACGCGGGGAGACCGGGGACTGACGGCGGCCCTGCAGAAGGACTTTGACCTGATCGTGCTGGATCTCATGCTGCCGGGCATCGACGGCTTCGATGTCTGCCGCAAGATCCGGGAGCAGAAGGATATCCCCATCCTCATGGTGTCGGCCAAAAAGGACGACATCGACAAGATCCGGGGCCTGGGCCTGGGGGCGGACGACTATATGACCAAGCCCTTCAGCCCCAGCGAGCTGGTCGCCAGGGTCAAGGCCCATCTGGCCCGTTATGAGCGTCTGGTCGGGGCCGGCCAGAAGACCAATGACGTGGTCGAGATCCGGGGCCTCAAGATCGACAAGACCGCCCGCCGCGTCTTTGTGGACGGGACGGAAAAGAACTTCACGACCAAGGAATTTGACCTGCTCACCTTCCTGGCGGAGAATCCCAACCATGTTTTCAGCAAGGACGAGCTCTTCCGCCGGATCTGGAATATGGACAGCGTGGGCGATATCGCGACCGTGACGGTCCACATCAAGAAGATCCGCGAAAAGATCGAATTCGACACGTCCCACCCCCAGTACATCGAGACGATCTGGGGCGTGGGCTACAGGTTCCGCGCATGAGCCGGACCAGGCCGAAGGGGCCGGTGGAGACCGCCGCGCCGCAGAGGCTGGACAAGTTCCTGGGCAGGGCGGGGCTCGGCACCCGGAGCGAACTCAAAAAAGCCATCCGGGGCGGCCGCGCCTCGGTGAACGGCTCGGTGGAAAAGGATCCCGGCAGGCAGGTCCTGGCCGGGGACCAGGTCTTTTTTGACGGAGAGCCTGTGGGCGGAGACCGCTTCGTCTACTATCTCCTCCACAAGCCGGCCGGCGTGATCACAGCGACCGAGGACGCCCGCAGCAGGACGGTCATGGACCTTTTGAGGGAACCCTCCGGAGGTGCCGCTCCCGTTTTGCGCAAAGGCCTGTTTCCGGTGGGCAGGCTGGATCTGGACACGGAGGGCCTGCTCCTGATCACGGATGACGGTCCGCTGGCCCATCGGCTCCTGGCCCCCGGAAAGCATGTCGACAAGACCTATTACGCGGTCGTGACAGGCCGGGTGACCGACGAGGAGATCCGCATTTTCGCGGAGGGCATGGAGATCGGCAGAGACGGGAGCGCAGAGGCCTGCCGGGTACAGCCCGCCGAACTGCAGGTGATCGACGCCCGGGAGGACCAATCGCTGACCCGGGTCACGATCAGGGAGGGAAAATACCACCAGATCAAGCGCATGTTTGCCGCGGCCGGTCACAGGGTGGTCTACCTCAGAAGAGAATCCATGGGGCCCCTGAGCCTGGACCCCGATCTGGCGCCGGGGGACTTCCGCGCGCTCACGGCGGAGGAGATAGGCAGCCTGAAAAACCTGTAAGGTCAGGCGCCGGGAAGCTCCTTCTGTGAATATTATCCGGGGGAGAGATTCCGGAAAAACGTACAGGACGGCCCGTCATGAGAGGATGATATGAAAAAGAAAATAAGAAAGACCATAGCTTTCGCGGCGGTCCTGGCCTGTCTGCTCTGTGCCTGCGGGCCGGAACCGGGCGCCGGGGAAGCGGAGAATGCCCCGCTGTTCGGGGAGGACGCCCCCTCCGCCGGGGATGCCGGAGAGGAGGGCGACGATCTGTTTTCCGCGCCAGCCGGCGCAGAGGAAGCGGACGGAAGCGGACAGGCTGCCGCTGAGGCGGCTCCGGCGGGGCAGGACCCGGCCGGGGCAGGTCAGACAGCCGCCGCGGCCCAGAACGCCTCCGGACAGGAGAGCCTGACAGCTGCAGAGGAAAACCAGGCTCTGACCCGGCTCGACGCAGAAACTCTTCAGAATATGGAGGATTACCTCAACGGGATGGAGAACTACGGCTTCCTGCTTTCCTGCTATGAAAAGCCGGAGGACATCGACTTGTCCATGGTCTTTTATTCCGGAGCGGGATATCCTCAGGGAAAGCTGGAGGATAAGGAAGAGAAGCTTTTGCTGGACCGCATGGACTGTGAGGAGTTTGTGACCCCGGTCACCAAAGTCCCGGAAGACTATATTCAGGACCTGCTTGCCCGCAAGGCCGGCATAACCATGGAGGGATCCGCCAAAGGACTGGACGGATGGTCCCATATCGGCAGATACCACGCCTATTATCACGCGCACGGAGACACGAATTACAGGAAAGTGGACTGTCTGGACGGCTGGCAGCAGGGGGATACCTTCATCCTGCATTACCGGGAGGTCCCTTTTGCGTCTCCGGCCATTGAAGCGGCAGAGAAGGACGGGGAGACCGGCCCGGCTGCCGCGCAGACAGGGGAGACCGGCACCGCCGCGCAGGCCGGTACCGGGAGCACAGCTGCGGAGGAAACTGCCGTGAGCGCAGCCGCGGAAGCTGCCACAGCTGCGCAGGGAAATGCCGTGAGCACCGCCGCGGAGGAGACCGCCGGGGATGACCGGTCCGCCTGGTACCGGCCGACCTATGAGGTCGAGCTGAAAAAGAACGGTTCGGAATACCGCTTCTGCTCCAATATTCTCTGGGTCCAGAAGGACCTGATCGAGGCCCAGTCCTACCAGGCGGAACTGGAGCCTGTGGGCGACGTGTTTTTCGCCCCCTTCTATCCGGACACGGAGGCGGACCCCATGGCGGATGTCAGCTTCGGACTGGTCATGGACAATGACCTCAAGATGACCCTCAATCCCATGGAGGAGGGAAATGTCCGCCGGGACCGTATTTTTACGGGAGTGGATGCCGTAGACTTTACCGATTACAACGGGGACGGAGGCACGGATATCATCACTGTCTGCAGCTATCAGCTTGTCGACGGGAAGGGCAGCCGGACCGGGGAGACCCGGGAGGCCCGGGTCTATACCATGAAGACGGATCCGGACTACCCCGTCCCGCTTCTGGACCGGGAGAAGACGGAGGCGGTCAACAGCCATGTGGAGCCCCTGAACATCACCAATATCACACAGTATCTGACCGGAAAATCGGACGGAAAGGCCAAAAAATACAGCTCCTGGAAGGAGGCCTATGCCGGCCAGCTCCGCAGCCTGAACCAGGATGAGTATAAGGGCTTTGCCCTCATCCACCTCAATGAAGGCAGGACGCCGGCTTTTGTCCAATACGGTGCCACAAAGGCCAAGGGAACCACGATCGTCGTATACCGGAACGGATCTCTCGACGAGACCTGGCTCAACCGCAGAGACTTTGAGTATCTGGAATATGAAAACCTCCTGCACAGCAGCTCCGGGATCGACAACCTGTCCTTTGACACCATCTATTCCATCTCCCGGGGGAGACTGAAGGTCTCCGTCCAGGGCTACTACGGGAACCGGCACTTTGCCCGCGACAGGAAAAACGCGGACGGGACATCCGGCTGCCAGTACTTCTGGGAGGGCGGAGAAGTTTCCCGGAACGGCTACCGCGACGGCTTCCACTTTGTTTTTGACCGGTCCAGGGCAAAAAAATTCACCGAAAAGGACCTGATTTCAGCGGAGGAGATGCTGGAGAAGCTGAAATAGGGAGAAGAACCTGGTCTCAGCGGAGAGGATGCCGGACAAGCTGAAACAAGGAAAAGGATCCGGTCTCAGCGGAGGAGATGCCGGACAAGCTGAAACAAGGAAAAGGATCCGGTTTCAGCGGAGGAGATACCGGACAAGTTGAAACAGGGAAAGACGTCCTGTGCGAAAAGACCGGGCCGGATAATAATTTACCCAGTAAAAATATAGGCGAATTGAGCAAACTGTGGTATGCTATCGGGAAAGTGTAAACACATCAGACACTTTCCCGACATTTTTATCGTTACAGTTCACGCCCCCTCGAGGGACGTGACAGTAACTTTTTATCATCACAAGAGGAGGGAGTTATGAAAATCATCGATATCCTGAATCAGAAGAAGGTCACCCTGTCCTTCGAAGTCTTTCCGCCCAGGACGGAGGAGGCTTTTCTGACTGTCGAACAGGCTACGGAGCAGATCGCCGCCCTGGAGCCTGATTTCATGAGCGTCACCTACGGGGCCGGCGGGGGAACCAGCCGGAACACAGTCCGGATCGCCGCGGACCTCGAGCAAAAATACAGGACCAACGTTCTGGCCCACCTGACCTGCGTGTCCTCCACCAGGGAGACTGTGCGCAGCATGATCGAGAGCTACAAGGAGCACGGGATCGAGAACATCATGGCCCTGCGCGGGGACATTCCCCAGGAGGGGCGGACCGTCTTTGACTATGACCATGCCTCCCAGCTGATCTACGACATCAAATCCCTGCATGAGGACTTCTGCATCGGCGGTGCCTGCTACCCCGAGGGACATGTGGAATGCGAGAGCCAGGCGGAGGACATCCTCCACCTCAAGGAAAAGGTGGAGGCCGGCTGCGACTTCCTGACGACCCAGATGTTTTTTGACAATTCCACCATGTACAGCTTCCTCTACCGCATCCGCGAGGCGGGCATCGAAGTCCCGGTCGTCGCCGGCATCATGCCCATCACCAGTCCCGCCCAGGTCAAACGCAGCGTCGCCCTCTCCGGAGCCACCATCCCCCACCGCTTCCGCACCATGGTGGACCGCTTCGGCAGCGACCCCGAGAGCATGAAGCAGGCCGGCGTGGTCTATGCGGCCGAGCAGATCGTCGACCTGATCGCCAACGGCGTGGGCCACATCCACGTCTACACCATGAACAAGCCCGAGATCGCCGCCGCCATCCAGATCAGCCTCTCCGCCCTCTGGGGCCTGTGACAGAGGTGTGACAGAGGGACAGGCACCTTGTCACACTGACGTGCGAAAGCGCCCCGCCCAATATACCTGTGACGCAAAAAGGGGAAAACCGGTATTGGAGAATGGTGTACCGGAAGCGGACTGCTGCGGACAGGACAGCCTCGCGGACTGCTGCGGACAGGGAAGCCTCGCGGAAAGAAGCCGCCATGCTCCTCCGCGGCAATGGGAGGAGCATTGGAAGGATAGAAAACACAGTGCTCCCTGAGCAAGAGATGGTGCGAGGACGAGAAAGATGATCGAGCCGGACAAAAAAGAAATATACCGATATCTGGGCTTTCGCGGCAGCACCCCGGACGAAACCGTCCTGCGCGAAGTGGACAGCTGCCTCGAAGAGCTGCGGGCCAATGTGACGCCCCGCTATATTTTCCGCCGCTTTCCTGTTGGGCGCCCGCTTCCTGCCGGACTGGCCGATGGTGTCCCGGGGGAGCCGGAAAAAACCGGACCAGGCGGAGAGCCATCGTCAGAGACGGCCTCCCGGCCCGGGGAAACGGAACCTCCCGCACCCCTCTACATCGCCGGGATGGAGATCCGGAGCAGAGATCTCTCCCGCAATCTCCGCGGCTGCGACAGCGTATACCTGATGGGCGCGACCCTGGGCCTGGGCCCGGACCGCCTGATGGCCCGGGCGGCCGTGAACCGCATCAGCCGCGCGGTCATCCTGCAGGCCGCCGCCGCGGCCATGATCGAGACCTGGTGTGACGAGGTCAGCCGGAAAATGATCGGGGAGGCAGCCGCCCTGGGCCTCTACTGCAGACCGCGGTTTTCCCCGGGATACGGCGACTTTCCCCTGGAATACCAGAAGGACTTTGCCCAGATCCTGCGCCTGCAGAAGGAGATCGGCGTGTCTCTCACGCAGAGCCTGCTCATGATCCCGTCCAAATCCGTCACGGCAGTCGTCGGACTTTCCCGCCGGGATGAAAGCTGCGAGATCCACGGGTGCGAGGCATGCGCCAGATCCGCTTCCTGCGCCTTTTCCAGAGCGGGAGCGCAGGACAGGTAACTGGGAGTTCCCCATGCCCTTCCTGAGAAACCGAAGCCGTAAACCGGAAAAAGGTCCGTTCCGGCGGAACCGAAGCGACGATACGGAAAAAGGTCCGTTCCGGAGGAACCGCGGCTGTGATCCGAAAAAATGTCATGGCTGCCGAAAACCGCAGCGACAATCCGGGAAAAAGGTCCGTTCCGTCGGAACCGAAGCGACGATACGGAAAAAGATTCGTTCCGTCGGAACCGAAGCCGTGACCTGAGAAAAGGTCCGTTCCGGAGGAACCGCGGCCACGATCCAAAAAAAAGCAATATCAACAGGCCCGCAGAAGCACGGGCTTCCTCAAGAACCGACGGGGAGATTGGAAATGTCAGACAGGACAGCTGAAAAAAGAACCAGTGAAATTCGAGAGTCTTCAGGCGCGCCCTCCGGGGCCAGGCGCCCGCTCCTGGACCGGCTCGGCAGGGAGTGGCTGTTTTTTGATGGCGGGACCGGGACCATCCTGCAGGCAAAGGGACTCCAGGGAGGAGAACTGCCGGAGACATGGAACCTCAGCCGGCCGGAGGATATCATTGACCTGCACTGCGGCTACCTCAGGGCGGGCTGTGATATTTTTAATACCAATACCTTCGGCGCCAACGCCCTGAAATTTCCCGGGCAGGGGGAGCTGAGGCGGATCGTGGAGGCCGCCGTGGAACTGGCGCAGGAGGCCAGGCGCAGGACCGGCCGGGAGGATGCCTATATCGCCCTGGATATCGGCCCCACCGGGCGCCTGCTGGAGCCTCTGGGGGACCTGCCCTTTGAGGAGGCCGTGAAGCTCTTTGGCGAGGTCGTCCGCATCGGCGCGGCAGCCGGGGCAGACCTGGTCCTGATCGAGACCATGAGCGACAGCTATGAGTCCAAGGCGGCCGTTCTGGCGGCAAAGGAAAACTGCAGCCTTCCTGTCCTGATCACCAACGTCTATGACGGCAGCGGCAAGCTCCTGACCGGCGGCACCGTGGACTCCACGGTGGCCATGCTGGAGGGCCTGGGCGTGGACGGCCTGGGGGTAAACTGCGGCATGGGTCCGGAGCAGATGATCCCGATCGTGCAGCGCCTGACGGAGCGGGCCTCCGTCCCCGTCCTGGTCAACCCCAACGCGGGCCTGCCCAGGTCGGAACAGGGCAGGACCGTCTACGACGTGGATCCCGAAAGCTTCGCAGCATGGATGAAAAAGATCGCCGCCATGGGCGTCCAGGCGGTCGGCGGCTGCTGCGGCACGACACCCGACCATATCCGGAGGACCGTGGAGGCCGTCCGGGGCAGCGCCGGCCTTCCGGATCCGGCCTCTGGTCCGGCCGGCCCGCAGACGGCGTCTGAAAGCGGACAGAGAGCCGGACAGGAGCCGGGCGTCCCCTTTGTCCCCAACACAAAAAAGAAGCTCACGGTCGTCTCCTCCTTTTCACAGGCCGTGGAGATCGGCCCCAGGCCCGTCATCATCGGCGAGCGCATCAATCCGACGGGCAAAAAGAAATTCAAGGAGGCCCTGCGCGAAAACAACATCGAATACATTTTGTCGGAGGGACTGAGCCAGGAGGAGAGCGGCGCCCATATCCTGGACGTCAATGTCGGCCTGCCCGAGATCGATGAGCCCCGGATGATGGAGACGGTCGTCACCCGCCTGCAGAGCATCATCGGCCTCCCCCTGCAGATCGACACATCGGACCCCGCGGCCCTGGAGCGGGGCATGCGCCTCTACAACGGCAAGCCCATGGTCAATTCCGTCAACGGCAAGCGGGAGAGTCTGGACACGGTTCTTCCCCTGGTCAGAAAATACGGCGGCGTCGTCGTGGGACTGGTCCTGGATGAGGACGGGATCCCGGAGACCGCCGACGGCCGGATCGCAGTCGCCAGAAAGATCTACGAGGCGGCGGACCGGTACGGAGTCCCGCGCGAGGACATCGTGATCGACGGCCTGGCCATGACCATCTCCTCGGACACCCGGGGAGCCCTGGTCACCCTGGAGACCCTGCGCCGGGTCCGAGACGAGCTTCACGGCCATACGATCCTGGGTGTCTCCAATATATCCTTCGGCCTCCCGGAAAGATCCATCATCAACGCCCACTTTCTGACCATGGCCCTGCAGATGGGCCTCTCCTGCGCGATCATGAATCCCGGGAATGAGGACATGATGTGCGCCTACAGGGCCTTTCTGGCCCTCTCGGACATGGACCCCCAGTGCATGGGCTACATCAGCGCCTATGCGAACGCGCAGAGGACGACTGTCACCGCGGCGGCCGGTCCCGGTAAAACCGGCGCTGACCAGAAAAACGCTGCGAACCAGGGCGGCCTGCCCTCTGACGGGACCGGCGGCGGGGCTGGATCTGCGGGCTCAGGGGCCGGGTCTGCCGGCTCCGGTTCAGACTCCGCCGGCATGAACCTGGCGGCCGCCATCGCGCGCGGCATGAGAAAAAGCGCGGCCGACGCGGCCCGCGGCCTCCTCGGGGGAGGGACTCCCGCTCTGGAGATCATCAACAGGGACCTGATCCCCGCCCTGGACCAGGTCGGCAAGGGCTTTGAAAAGGGCACGATCTTCCTGCCCCAGCTCCTGATGAGCGCCGAGGCGGCCCGGGCCGCCTTTGACGTGATCAAGGAGGCCATGCAGGGAGAGAAGCGACAGACGAAGGGGAGAATCATCCTGGCGACTGTCAAGGGGGACATCCACGACATCGGCAAGAACATCGTCAAGGTCATGCTGGAAAACTACGGCTATGAGATCCTGGACCTGGGCAAGGATGTCCCGCCCGAGACCATCGTGGAGACGGCCCTGCGCGAGAATATCCGCCTGATCGGCCTGAGCGCCCTGATGACGACGACCGTCGTCAGCATGGAAGAGACCATCCGCCTGCTTCGCGAAAAGAAGCCGGACACCAGGGTGGTCGTCGGCGGCGCCGTCATGACCCGGGACTACGCCGACGCGATCGGAGCGGACTGCTACGCCCCGGACGCTATGGCGACCGTTCACTACGCTGAGGAAATATTTGGCTGAAGACCGTGCGCAGTGCACTTGCTTTTCAAGTGTGCTGCGCCGTTTAATCCCCGCTTTTTCGCAAAAACCGGGGTTAAACGGCGGGCGGCCCATCAGCGAAGCTGATGACAAAGCTGCGCATTGTCACGCCCTTCGAGGGGGCGTGTACAGTAACGTTCACAGCCTTTTCACACATATGTTCTGTCTTGTCTGTTGACTATTCCGGGTTTGACCAGTATAATTAAATTTCCAGACAGATGGGATACGCTGCAAGGCATCTTTGTCATACTTACTAAAAATACTTTGTCATTTCTGACGCATTTCTTTATTTTTTGATCTTCCCATCTGCAATTTAATACAGACCACGCGATGCCCTGATTTTTTCACGGCACGGCGCGCAGGATTTGAGAGAGTCGCAATTCAATACGCATGGTTCTGAAACGCACCCGTTCATGCCGGATGTCTCTTGTTTTTTTACGCAAAATAAATCTGGCAGGAAAAGTCTGCGCAGTGATTATTTTTCTCAGAGCTTATTCACTGTTGAAGTCCTTTTATTCACTGTTGAAGTCCTTTTTCCGGAGAGTTTTTCGCGGGAAAATGGACAGGCACAGGAAGCGGATGCAGGAAAGGTCCATCACGCAAAAGGCCGCCCTTATATCTGGCGGAGGAAAGGAGGCTCCTTTGGGATTTGAAAAGAACATATATGACTATGCCCTCTCACAGATGGGCAGGACAGTACAGAATGATACGATACCGGATGAATTATTCCAGAAGTTCTCGGTCAACCGGGGACTTCGTGATATAAACGGAAAGGGAGTACTCACCGGTCTGACCAATATTTCCGAGATCAACTCCTTTAAGGAAGTGGACGGAAAGCGGGTTCCGATCGAGGGCCAGCTCTGGTACCGCGGCTACAGTGTGGAGAGCCTGGTCCGCATGTTCGGGGACGACCGCTTCGGCTATGAGGCCCTCACCTACCTGCTTCTGTTTGGAGAACTGCCGGACCAGGAGCAGCGGGACAACTTCCTGCAGATCCTCGCCGAAGCCAGGGACCTGCCGACCAACTTTGTGCGCGATGTCATTATGAAGGCCCCGACCAGGGATATCATGAATTCCATGACCCGCAGTATCCTGACCCTGGCCTCCTATGACCCCTATGCCCAGCGCACGGACCTGGGCAATGTCATCCGCCAGTGCATCCAGCTGATCGCCGCCTTCCCCATGCTGGCCATCTACGGCTACCACGCCTACAACCATTTTGAAAATATGGAGAGCATGTATATCCACAGGCCCGATCCGGAGATGTCCACGGCGGAGAACATCCTGATGATGCTGCGGCCGGACAGAAACTTTACGACGACCGAGGTCAGGGTCCTGCAGGCCGCCCTCATGCTGCACATGGAGCACGGCGGAGGCAACAACTCCACCTTCACCACCCGCGTGGTCACCTCCTCCGGGAGCGATACCTATGCCACGATCGCGGCCGCCATGTCCTCCCTGAAGGGGCCCAGGCACGGCGGCGCCAACATCAAGGTCATGGAAATGATGGAAAATATCCGGACCAATGTCCATGACTGGAATGACGACGAGGAGATCGAGAACTACCTGACCAGGATGATCAAGGGCAGCGTCTTTGACCACCAGGGCCTGATCTACGGCATGGGCCATGCGGTCTACTCCCTCTCCGACCCCCGTGAGCGCGTCTTCCGCAAGTTTGTCGCCCGCCTCTGCGTGGAAAAGGGACGGGAGGTCGATATG
>DGUF01000252.1 GCA_002394525.1 Lachnospiraceae bacterium UBA4317
GCCACCTGGGACGACCTCGACTTCCTGCTCTCCCCGGATGAGGAGGGCTACGACCTCCTGGCGGAGGCCCTGTCAGACGAGGACTACATGCGGCGGATCCGTCACTATATGTTCAACCGCACGACAGACCAGATGCGGTCCTTCACCCCCGGCGACGAATACACCTACTCAAGCTACAACGGATGGGTCACCCTCCTGCAGCCCTCGGTCCACATCCGCTTCAGTGCCGACGAGAGTGAGCAGACCCGGGACTATGTCACGCCGCTGGCCCCGGTCGCGGAGGGTACCTGGTACAGCTGGGAGACACTGGAAGGCATGTAGGCCGGCCCTTCCGACATACTTCCGCCGGGGCGGCGGCACCTGCTGTGCCTTTCCACTACACTCCACCCGGCTGTAAAAACGTGGCACCAAACAGCATCAACGGATATACCGGATGATTTGCATTCCATACGATCATATGTGAAGGAGGTCCTGATCATAGAGATGAGAAATACAGATTTTTTCAAAAATCATTCCTGCAGGCCGCTGGCCTGGCGCCTGGCTGCTGTCGCGCTCAGCGCAGGGCTCCTGCTCGCCGGATGCGCGGGCGGTAAAAGCAGGGACCAGGCGCCGGACGGGGAGGACGAAGTCGTCACCGTGGCTGTCACTGTGAAGGACATGGCGGACGCGGCGGGTACTGCCGCTGCCGGGGCACAGACAGCTGACCCGGCATCCAGTGACGACGTCGAAGTGATCGACCACACCGGCGCAGCGGGGACAGGCGCTTTTGCGACAACGATCATTCATGCAGAT
This sequence comes from Lachnospiraceae bacterium UBA4317, assembly GCA_002394525.1. The sequence goes on from DGUF01000252.1 coordinate 793, forward strand.
TCTGAGGGAAAAACCGACGCAGGGCACACGACATCTGCCGCGGCGTCCACGCAGGCGTCCGCCTCACAGAACAACCCGGGCACAGACATTCAGGAGTCCGGCGCCGCGTCCACACAATCCTCCGCTGTGCAGAACTCACCCGACACGAAGGCACAGGAAGGCAGCACTTTTTCCGCAGAGGGAAAAGGTCTGGTCATTGTCCTGGATCCCGGTCACTCCGCACAGGTACCCGGGACCACGGAACCCATCGGCCCCGGCTCTTCCGAAATGAAGGAGGCGGATACAGTAGGGACCTATGGTCCCTCGAGTGCCACGCACGAGTATGAACTGACCATGCGCGTCAGCCAGAAGCTCCGCACCGAGCTCGAAAAGCGCGGTTATATTGTGCGCCTCACCCACCTGGACACAGTCCGCCCCATCAGCTGTGTGGAGCGCGCCCAGGTCGCCAACGAGAACGAGGCGGACGCCTTCATCCGCATCCATGCCAACGGCGTGGAGGACACCTCCGCGTCCGGTGCCATGACGATCTGCATCACGCAGGACAACCCCTTCCACCCCGAGCTCTACAAGGCCTCCTACCGCCTGTCGGAAACCCTGCTTGATGCCTACTGCGCAGGGACCGGCGCCCGCAGGGAAAAGGTCTGGGAGACCGACACCATGACCGGCAACAACTGGTCCGAGGTGCCCGCCACCCTGATCGAGCTGGGCTATATGACCAATCCCGACGAAGACCTCCTGATGGCCATGGATTCCTATCAGAAAAAGATGGTGATCGCCATCGCAGACGGCCTGGACCAGTGGTTTGCACAGATGCCCGACGAAGAGAAAGCCATGCATCCGGTCCTGACCGGTGAAAAGAGCCCTGAGGAGGTCACCGGCGCTGACCAGGCCGGCCAGGCCTCTCCTGCCGCAGGAAGTCCTGCCGTGGACAGTCCCGCCGCCGGAACGCCCTCCACGACCGGCACCCCCGCTTCAAACGGTGTCCCTGCCGTCAATCATGAAAACGGTGGTGGCTCTGATTCTGCACAGGATACCGGTTCCACACAGGACAGTCAGGACACAGTCCGGGACGAATCCGGCAGTGGACAGGACGACAGCGCCCCCGCCGGTGAAGGAACAGACGGAACGGACGTCGATGTCGACGTAGAAACAACTCCTGCAGACGGATCCGGACAGCAGTCCGGGGACAACGAAGATGAGGAGATCATTATTATCGAAGAATAAGCCTCAGGGAGATCAATCAGCAATCATCATCAGCAAAAAATAATCGACAACATAATCATCATAGAAATCCGGCAAAATAATATTCATCAAAAAAACGCATGCGGCCCTGCTCTCTGCACCTGTCGCATGCGTTTTTTGATTCTTTTCTTTGATCCCCGAATCCTCTTTGCCTCCCGGTTTCACCCTGGTGCCCGATTCTTCTTTGATACCCGGATCCTATATTTTTTTTCTGTTCCGGCTTGTCTACTTGTTTCTGGTGAGCCAGTGCCGTATAAATATATACAGACAGATCGCAAAGGCCAGCATATAGCCCATGAAGCCGAGGGCAGGAATGCCCAGCATCTGGGGATGCATATCTGTCGTGCAGATGATGCTGGAGCCGATCAGAAGGGCCATGACCCACAGGCCCATGACGATGTTGCGGACCGACCTGCGCACCAGGTCGGTCAGTTCCCGGGTGGAATCCAGCTTCATATTGACCTGGGCCTGGCCCTTGAGATACTCCTCGAGGGCGCTCTTGACCAGGGGCGGGATCTCCACAGATTTATAGGCTGCGGTATAGAGCTTTCTGCCGCCCCGCCTCATCTCGTGCCCCAGGTCGAAATTTTCCATTGCCGTCTCCCGCATCCTGGCGGCGGCGATCTCCATCATGTTGATGTCCGGGCTGATCTCTGTGAGGACGCCCTGCATATGGTTCAGACCCCGTCCCAGCATGGTCATGCCGTGCGGGAGCCGGAGGCCGTTCTCCTTCATGATCTCCAGGATCTCCATGAAGAAGTTCACGATATCGATGCTGCCCAGGGACATCTTGCCGTAGCGGCTCATCAGGGTCCGGAGCTCGCGGTAGAGACGACCGTCGTCGACCTTGCCGGTCTGCTCGCACAGTTCAATGACCGTGCTCTCCAGGGTGGAGATATCGCTGATGGCAATGGCCTGGATGGCACGCTCCATGAGCGCCTTGTCCCGGTTGGACAGCCGCCCCATCATACCCATATCGATCCAGACGATCTTTCCGTCGTGCACCTTGACATTGCCGGGATGCGGGTCCGCGTGGAAAAAGCCGTCCTCCATGACCTGCTTGATGTAGTTGTTGACCAGCTTGCGGCCGATCTCCTGCAGGTCGTAGCCCCGCTCAAGCAGATGGTCCTTGTCGTCAATGGCACAGCCCGGGACATATTCCATGACCAGGACCCGGCTGGTCGTGTACTCGTGGTAGAGGTGGGGCACACGCACATAGGCGATCCCGGCGTTGTTGCGGGCAAACTCCTCGACATTGGCCGCCTCTTTGATGAAATCCATCTCCTCCTGCGCGACCGCCCACATCTCGTCCAGGATCATGCCCAGGTCAATGACATTCTTAATCCCGCCGACCGATGGCATGAGCCTGACCAGGCGGTGCAGCAGGCCGATGTCGCGCGCCATCATGTCATAGATGCCCTTGCGCTGGACCTTGACGACCACATCCTCACCCGTCAGCAGACGGGCGCGGTGGACCTGGGCGATGGACGCGGACCCCAGCGGCTCCTGGTCAAAAGAAGCAAAGACCTGGTGCCAGTCCTCCCGGTAGGAGCGGTTAATGACCTCCTCCACCTCCTCAAAAGGCATGGGCTTCACATCGGAGTTGAGCTTGATCAGCTCATCGCAGTAGGCCCTGGGCAGGATATCCGAGTGCAGGGACATGATCTGGCCCAGCTTGATATAGGTCGGTCCAAGCTCCTCCAGGATCACGCGGAGCTTTTCGGGCGTCACGCCTCTCGTGATATGATTGCGGAACAATACCGCCCTGATCTCGCTCATCCGGGAGCGATTGTCCATCTTTGCCTTTTCTTCCATAGTAGTCTCTGCTTCTCCCCGCGGCCTTCCGTCAGTGATACTTTTAAATCAATTGTGCCATCGTCTTGCGCGGCTGCCCGCCTTCACAAATATGTATCCGCTCTCACATGCAGACGCGAAAAACATATGCAAAAACAAGCAGCCCGCTGTGCTGCCGGCTCCAAAAGCCGTCACACAGCGGGCCGTAATTTTTCGTCAGGATGCGGCGCATCGATCCGCGATACGCCCCTGGTCATCTTTTGCGTTATTTTCACTCTTC
>DGUF01000136.1:0-10773 GCA_002394525.1 Lachnospiraceae bacterium UBA4317
ACGCCCTGGAAGGTCTTGAACATGAGGTTGAACTGGCGGATATCGGTCCAGTGGAACTTGCCGCAGGTGGGGCAGGGAACGCTGAACTTGTTGATGAAGCTCATCATCTCATCGGAGGTCCAGCCGTCGACGCTGCTGTCGAGGGTCATCTCCTTCTCGGCCGCATAGCCTTCGATCAGCTGGTCTGCGCGGAAACGGGCGCCGCAGGCCTTGCAGTCCATGAGGGGATCGGAAAAGCCTGCCAGATGTCCGCTGGCGACCCAGGTCTTGGGATTCATCAGGATGGCACAGTCCACACCGACATTCTCGGGGGTCTCCGTGACGAATTTCTGCCACCAGGCCTTCTTGACGTTATTCTTGAGCTCCACGCCCAGGTTGCCGTAATCCCAGGTATTGGCAAGGCCGCCGTAGATCTGGGAACCGGGATAAATGAATCCTCTGTTGTTGCACAGCGCAACGATCTTTTCCATAGTCTTTTCCATACTTGTGCTCCATAACCTCCGTTTACAAATGCATATGATGAAAACCGCGTGCAGTCCGCACCGCAGTGAATCACCTCTTTCCGGTCACTAAACTGTAATTATAGTATACAGAACATTGTATTTCAATATGAAAATCAGTGCCTTCCGACCTGCCGCCTGCCCTGAAAAAGCCGGACCGGATCAATGTTTTTATCGCTGATGCTCCGGTATCACAGCATCAGAGCCTTCAAAATATCCAGACTTTCAAAGCGGTGGTGGAGGCTGCGCTCCATGGAGACCTCCGCGATATGCTCCAGCTGGCCCAGCACTGCTTCGCTGACTGCGAAGGTATAGAGGGTCCTGACGGGTGCCTCCGTGATATGGGCGACGGCCCGCAGGGCAGAAGGTGTGAAACCGTCCGCTTCCCGGGGAGGCAGAAACTCTCCCTCGATCCGCAGCATGCGGATCTCAAAGACAGCGCGGATCAGGCGGCAGGGGATCCTGCCGGACTCCAGTGCCCGAAGGGACTGAAAGGCCAGGAGCAGGAGGGCCGACTCATCATTGTTCTCCCTCGTGATATAGCGCAGGACCTCCGCAAAATAGGAGGCGTAACAGGTCGCCTCCATATCCTCCCTGATCTTTTCAAAAAAATGTGTGACCTTCGCTTCCACCAGTGTGTTCGCGCTCCTGCCCTCCCGGATCCGGAAGGTCCCGAAGCAGAACGGGAGACAGGCCCCCATCAGGGGATTGCCCTGACGGCGCGCCCCCCGGGCAAAACAGGAGATCCTGCCCTTTTCCCGGGTCAGCAGTTCGATCCTCCGGTCGTATTCTCCCACCGGCATGCTGGAGAGCACCAGGGCCGTCAGGTCAAGAAGGTCGTCGTTCATTACAGCTTCCTCGCGTCATAGCCGAAGGACCGCATCTGGGTATCGTCGTCCTTCCAGTCCTTGCGGACCTTGACCCAGAGCTTGAGATTGACCTGGCACTGGAGCATGTTTTCAATATCCCTGCGGGCGTCCGTCCCGATCCGGCGCAGCATTTCTCCGCCCTTGCCGATCACGATCCGCTTGTGGCCCTCCCGCTCGCAGATGATGGAGGCATCGATATCGCAGATGTCCCCCTTGCCTTTGCGGGACCTGGTCTTCATGGACTCGATGGTCACGGCGATCCCGTGCGGGACCTCTTCCTGCAGGAGTCTGAGGGCCTTTTCACGGACGATCTCCGCGGCGATCTCACGCTCTGTCTGGGTCGTCACCATGTCCTCATCATAAAAAGGCTCTCTCGCCGGCAGCAGGTCAAAGATATCCTTCATCAGCTGGTCCACGCCGTCGCCGGTCCGGGCGCTCACCGGGATGATCTCATGAAAGACTCCTTCGTGGGCATAGAGATCGATCACGGGCAGGAGCTCCGCCTTTTTGACCTTGTCAATCTTGTTGATCACCACGATCACCGGGGTCTTAACTTCTTTGATCAATTCAATGATGGCCTTGTCCTCTTCGGTCAGTTTCTGGCGGGGCTCCACCAGCCAGAGGACCACGTCGACCTCCTTGAGGGTTCCCTTGGCGGCCTTGACCATGTATTCTCCCAGCTTTGTGCGGCTCTGATGGATGCCGGGAGTGTCCAGAAAGACGATCTGGCCCTCCGGACCCGTGTAGATCGTGCGGATCTGGTTTCTGGTCGTCTGGGGCTTGTAGGAGGTAATCGCGATCTTCTGCCCGATCATCCGGTTCATAAGGGTGGACTTGCCCACGTTGGGCCGGCCGATGATCGTGGCAAAACCGGCCTTCTTGGGAGCGGCTCCAGCCTGGTCGGCCTCAGCAGGGGTTGACCCGGTTTCCATATTCTTTATATCCTTATCGGAGTTTGCTGTCATAATCGTTCCTTTCAAAATAAATAAACGGGAGTGTCGAGATGAAGGGACGGGCCTCAGCGGACCCATCCTTTGGACATGAGAGCTCTTCGCGCGGAGGTACCAGGGCTCGCGTCTGCTCCGGGCGGGCAATGTCTTATAGTGCCGGACACGAGCCATGCTGACAGGTTCGCGACCGCATTAACATGCTTGTCGCTCACTGTCACGGCATTCGCCGTATGCGTCCAGTCTGTCATTCATCCGATTGAGAGCTCCGCTCTCATCGGCCGTATGACAGACTGCACGCGCATGGCTCATTGCTAGCGCGCAAAATGCTCAAACAGTGCGGACAACATTTTCCCGGCTGTGAGAGCCGGGAAATTGACCCGCCCTCCCGCATCCGCTTCGCCGGGTACCTCCAGCACTCATCACATCATGTCCGCCGGGATGGATCCGCTTTCGGCCCTGACTCCTGCTCCACCAAATATATGGAATGAGTGTGGCGATGAAAAAGTACCTGTCGCCAAACAATGAGGTGGAGGAAGCCTGTTTTTTTATTATTTGGACTTGCCCTGGAATGACGCTCCGGCCCGAAGGGCCGGCCTCTACCCTTTCTCCTTTATAGGGATGGCGGCAATCAGAGCCGTGTCGCAATACATCCTGGCGGACATGATTGAAATGAGCGCTTAGATGTACTTGACGGAAAACGGGCGTAAGGGAGGGCAAAACGCCCGGCCCTCACGGCCGGGTGTTTTAGCGCGACAGCCTGTTTGAGCAGACCGTGTCTTCAACACGGGATGCGAGTTAAAGCGGCACTCCTGGCGCCCGTTTTCCGTCTTAGTACATCTGCGCGAGTTTCGTACATGTCCAAAGGATGTATTGTGACCGGCTCGTCCCTTCCCTATAACCCCTCATCTATACCAGCTTTCTGATCTCCCCGAACAGTTCTTTATTTTCCCGGATCTTTGCGTCGCTGCCGACCACGCAGAGGCAGTCCTCGGCCATGACGGCATCCAGGTAAGGGGCCATGGCCCGGATGTCGGCGGGGGTCGCGTCGAGGACCTGGTCGCGTTCCTTCTGGATCTTTTCATCGGTCAGCCCCGTCAGGTAGGAGGACAGGGAGTAGCGGCCGTAGACATAAGGGGTCATGGGCTGGTCGAGGGCGCTGACCGCGCCAATGATATATTTGGTCATGGTGCGCTCGTCGGCGTCGAAGCTGCGCAGGAAATCTGCGGCCTCCTCAAAGGTGCGGATGGTCCGGCGCAGGTGGGGGTCTCTATAGGAGACCAGGAAGGCGCTGCCGTCCCTGGTGAAGCTGCTCATGCAGCCGTAGGCGCCGCCTTCGACGCGGACCTTGCCCCAGAGATACTCATAGCCCATGAGGACGCGGAGGACACGGAAGACGCCTGTGCTCTCGCGGCCCTCTCCCTTGTAGCGGCCGGCGCGGCAAACATACTGGACCTGGCCGGCTGTGGTCAGTCCCTCGTTTTTCTTTTTCAGAACAGGGACGAAGGGGACCCGGGTCTCTGCGGGGGGCGGGTTGAGTCCCGCCGCAAAGTCTCTGGCGCAGGCCAGAATCTCTGGGATGTCCTCTTCGCAGGCCGTGCAGTCAAAGGTGAGGTTGTCTGTGCGGAAGATGGCGCGGGCCATATCCGCCAGATCGGCGCAGAGTTCCTCTGCCTGGCCGGAACCGCTCAGTTTCTCACAGGTCCTGTCCAGAGTCTCGTAGGCGCCCAGGCCGCTGATCAGGTCCATGATGGCCGAATTTTCCGAGATATAGGAAAGGGCGCGCTGGGCGGCTGTCGCGTGGCCCGAGGAGGACATTCCCGCCCTCATCCCGGCGCGTTCCTCCTCCAGGACCTCCAGGATGCGGTCCGGCATATTGTAGTTGGTCCTGAGCAGGATCTGGCGGACCAGGTCCAGGGCTGGCCGGAGGTTTTTGTGGAGGGCCTTGAGGGTGACCTCGAAGGTCAGCCGGCTTCCCTTCTGGATCTGCGGATCGCCGTACCAGTTGTAGGAGCTCGTCAGAGCGCCCAGGCCGCCGGTGGAGATATTGATCTCATGGCCCAGGGCAGTGTAATCATATTTTTCCGTATCCAGAACGCTGAAGAGGGTCTTGAAGATCCCCAGCAGGCGGATATATTTTTCGGGCAGGTCGCGGATGTCAAAGAGGAAGGTCATGTAGTCGATCCGGTTGGTCGACTGGGGATGGATGATGGCCTTCATGCCCTCGTAGTCCCTGACGACATTGAGCAGGGGGACCGCCTTTCTGGTCAGGTCGCTCCGCTGCAGCATGGGGATCCTGCGGATGTCCTCTTCGGCGTCCGGGGTCTGCTGCCAGGTCCGGAGGGCCTTGAAGTCGTCTACGATCTGCCGGCGTTCCTGCGCTGTGCAGGAATCCGCAAATTTTTTCAGACGGACCCGCATCTCCTCGTCTCTGCGGTCGGAGAGTCCCGGCTCCGGCTCGAGAACGACGACGGCGCAGTGGGAGTTGTCAAGCAGGCGCTCGCGGATGATCTTTTCAAAATATCCCCTGCCGGCCTCTTTGCGGAGCTTGTCGAAGCAGTCTCCGACCTGGAGGCTGACAAAGGGTTTTTCATCATCATAGAGCCAGGTCTCCAGGGCGCTGAGGCCGTAGATCAGGCCCTTGGAATAGGAGCCGAAATCCGCTTCGCGGTAGCGGAACTCATAGCGGTTGATGCCGGCCTCCAGAGCCCGGCGGTCGATCCCGTCCTCAGCCAGCTTTTGGAGGGTCTCCCGGATGGTGGCAATGAACTCGTCCCTGCGGTCCGGATCCGTGTATTTGGAGACGATGGAAAAACTGGGCTGTCGGATCCCAGTCTCAAAGGAGGCGTAGACATCCTCTCCCAGGCCCTTGTCGCGCAGGGCCTTGCGGACAGGGGCGCCCTCGGCGTCGCATAGGGCATAATTGAGGATCTGGAAGGCGGTGTTGAAGCCCGCGTCCAGGCTGTCGGGAGCCACCGTGACATTCCAGGACAGGAAGGACTTGCCGGCGGGATCCTCCTCCTGCAGGATGGAATAGGCGCGCCTGACCTCCACCGGTTCCTCAAAAGCCGGCTCGGCAGGAATGGTGGAGTCGATCTCCAGGCGGTCGAAGTGAGACAGGTAGGCTTCGTCGATCCACTGCAGTCTCTCGGCCATGTCCGCGTCTCCGTAGAGGTAGATGTAGCTGTTGGAGGGATGGTAATAGCGCCTGTGGAAATCCAGATAGGCCTCATAGGTCAGGTCAGGGATATTGACCGGGTCACCGCCCGACTCGTGGAAATAGGGCGTGTGGGGGTAGAGGGCGGAGTTGATCTCCCGTCCCAGGATATCCTCAGGATTGGACAGGGCTCCCTTCATCTCATTGTAGACGACGCCGTTGACGGTGATGTCCCCGTCCGCGCTGTCCGCCTCGTAGTGCCAGCCCTCCTGGCGGAAGATATTCTGCTCCCTGTAGATATTGGGATAAAAGACCGCGTCCAGATAGACGTGCATGAGGTTCTTGAAATCCCGGTCATTGCAGCTGGCCACCGGATAGACTGTCTTGTCCGGATAGGTCATGGCATTGAGGAAGGTGTTGAGCGAGCCCTTTGCCAGCTCAATGAAGGGATCCTTGATCGGGAACTCCCTGGATCCGCAGAGGACGGTGTGCTCGATGATGTGGGCAACGCCGGTCGAATCCTCCGGCGGCGTCCTGAAGGCGATAAAAAAGACCTTGTTGTTGTCGTTTCTGGGCAGCAAGGCCACGCGGGCCCCGGTCTTTTTGTGGCGCAGCAGCCAGCTGTCGCTGTCAATATCGGGAAGGTATTCGTGGGAGATCACTTCGTAGGCGGTCAGGTTCTCGATCCCGGTCCTGCTGCCGCCGGAAGGTTTCTTTTCGCAGTTTGATTCCATATATGGTCTGGTTCTCCTTTTTAAGTGTAGAAAAAAAGCATCTTTTGCCTTCGGCAAAAGCTGCCGGAAACGCTCTGCGTTTCCTTTGGATCGCGAAAATGCTCCGGCATTTTCGCTCTCTAACTTATTGGCGCCTTGCGGCGCCAGCATCTTTTGCCTTCGGCAAAATCTGCCGGAAACGCTCTGCGTTTCCGATAAGTTACATTATAGTTATTTAACCTGTCCGCGCAAATAGTATTTTCATTCTTTCCGATCGACAGGATTTTTCACTCTTCAACAAGCATTCCGGTCAGTTTCGGGACCTGGAATCTTTCGGTGAAGAGGCCGCATTTGCAGAGGAAGGAATAAAAGATGTGTCTGCCCTGTCCGCAGAGGGATTCATAATTTCCCTGTCCCTTGGCCAGGATGACATCTGCTCTGTCCAGAGCTGTCTTTGCTTCCTCTGAGATCATGTCATAGATGGTGCCGGCCACGGATGTCCCGTTGGAGATTACTTCCGCAATGTCCGAGATCCCGGAGCAGGCGGCGTCCTCTTCGGTCGCGTCATTGAGGACTTCTCCTCCGCGGACCATGACGGTCAGATGGAGATGGGGGAATTGTTTTTTGAGCTGTTCCAGAAAGAGCTTGTCGAGGACGATCTCTCCGCAGTTGTCAGCGATGAGCAGGAAGCGGTCAGCCTGTTCACACTGGCTGATGAGTGAATCCAGGACCTGTCTGTCGTGGCTGCTGAGGGAGGTGTTTTCAAAAAGAGACAGGAAGGTTTTCTCGTCCACATGGTTCATGGCACCGTAGTCAATATAATTGCCGATCCGCGCGTAGACCATAGAGGCCGCGAGCGGGTCCGGAGACGTCTCGATGATTTCCCGGATCCTTTCCTCCATGGAAAGGACAAGGTCATTGAACTGTTTCTTGATCTCCGCATAGGACGATCCGGGGCCGAACTGTTTTTCGTAGGCCTGGTTAAAAAGATAGACCAGGTAGGGGGAGGTATCGCTTTCCCTTCTCTGGTCTATGATCCGGCGGACGCTCTCCAGGTATGCGGGGTCATTGGATCTCGTTTTCTGTTTGTCATACAGGCAGGCTGCGCATGTTTCATTTACTCTCATTGGTCCTCCTGTGCGGGGTGGAAGGTAATGGCCCGGGGAGAATGAGCCGGGGTTCGTACCGGCCGGATCATTCCGGTTTATTCCGTTTTATCCGGTTTCTTCCGGACTTATTTTTAAAAAGCAGGGGCCGTCCACCAAGTGGGCAGCCCCTGTTCGCGATTACAATAGTTCGGGAAAGCCGGTCGAGATCCCCGGGATCATTCCTCGGTCTTTTCCTCTTCGGCCTCTTCCTCCTCTGCAGCTTCGTCGTCTGCAGCGGGCTCTTCCTCGGCCTTCTCTTCTTCAGCCTCCTCTTCGTCTTCGAAATCATCGAAGTCGTCATCGAAGTCGTCGTCAAAATCATCGTCGTCGTAGTCATCATAGTAATCAGGCGTAAGGAAGCGATAGACGGCATATGCAATACATGCCACGACTACTATGCCTCCGATCAGGGCGAGGCACCAGATCAGCTTATTGTCCGATTCCTCATTTTTCGCCTTGACTGCATCGATCAGTTCCTGAAATTTTGCCTTGGAAATCTCCATATCCTGTCCTGCTCCTTCCTGTTTCTCTAAGAATCCAACACTGCTTTACTATAGTGTTTTTGAGTTCAGGGCGGTTTGGCGCCTGTTCTCGCTTATAAATACTATATCACCTGCAGGGTTTCTTTTCCACAAAAAAATCGATCAAGTGGTTTTATAGTTTCTGCAGTCTGGCAAAGCCGGCGTACATGATCTTCTGGCCGCAGTCGTCGAACTGGACAGTCACCTTGTAGTCCCGGGGGGTCTTTTCCAGGGCGGAGACTGTGCCGTCCCCGTAGTTGAGGTGTCTGACCCTGTCGCCGGTCGTGTAGTCGGGTTTCTGCGGTTCCGCGGGGCTGCCCTTGCGGGATCCTGCGGCAGTCTTGCGTGAGGATGTCGTCCTGGCGATGTAGGGCATTTTTTCCTCGCTTGTGTGGGGCTTTGTGTAGACTGCCCTGGGGCGTTTCCGGGCTGTCCCGCCGGTCTTGGCGGCAGGGCCGGTTCCCGGATCGGAACCCGCGGATCCCTGTCCGAAAAAGTCCTTTCCAAGCGAGATGCCGGCCTTGCGCAGGCTGTCCAGGGATTTTCCCCCGGACAGGTTTTTTCCGCCGGACAGGCTGGCGGTGTTCCGGCCTGTCTCCTGTCTGCCGGCCTGATTTTTTCCGGATCCATTCTGTCCGGTCAGATTTTTTCCAAAAAGATCTTTACCGAAAGAATCTTTTCCGAATGAGTTTTTTTCAAAAGAATCTTTTCCGAAAGAGTTTTTTCCAAAAGTGTCTTTACCGGAACGGTTCGATCCGAACAGGTCCGCCCCGAAAGAGTCTCTGCCGAAGAGATCGTCGGCGCCGGAGCTGCCGAAGGGGCTGTCATCGTCATCGTCAAAGGACCAGGATCTCCGGGTCCTGTGGCCGGGGTCCTCCTCGATCAGGTCATCGGGGATCTCCGCCAGGAAGCGGCTGATGGGGTTGTACTGGACCTCGCCGCGCAGCATCCTGGACCGGGCGCTGGTCAGGGTCAGGTCCTGCATGGCCCGGGTGATGCCGACGTAGGCCAGGCGGCGTTCCTCCTCGAGTCCGTCGCCGCTGTAATCCTGGAGGGAGAGGTAGCCGGGAAAGATCCCGTCCTCCATGCCGGTGATATAGACGTGGGGAAATTCCAGGCCCTTGGCGCTGTGGAGGGTCATCAGGAGGATCCTGTCGTCATTGCCGTCGACGTCATCGATGTCGGCGACCAGGGCGACGTCCTCGAGAAAGCCCGACAGGGTGGCCTCTGTGTCCTCCTCTTCCATGCGCTGCTCGTAATCGGCCATCTTGCTGATCAGCTCGTCGATATTTTTTTCGCGGTCCTCCGCGTCCTCCTCTCCGGAGTCCCGGAGGGCATCGACATAGCCGGAGACGTCCAGCACATGCTTCAGGAGTTCAGTCAGGGTGTGGGTCAGGGCATATTCCCTGCACTCCAGGATCATATCAGCGAAATCGCGGAGCTTGAGCCCGGCTTTTTTGACGCCCGGGATCTGATCGCCCTGCTCCATGACGGAGAAGAGGCTGGCCTGCTGCAGGGCGGCGTATTCGGCCGCCCGTCCCAGGGTCGTGGCCCCGATCCCTCTTCTGGGGACATTGATGATCCTGCGGACAGCCAGGTCGTCTCTCCCGTTGTCGATGGTCTTGAGGTAGCACAGGACATCCTTGATCTCTCTTCTGTCGTAGAAGTTGGTGCCGCCCACGACATTGTAGGGGAGGGACCCCAGGACCAGGCGTTCCTCCAAGAGGCGGGCCTGGGCATTGGTCCGGTAGAGGATAGCAAAACTCCTGTAGGTCAGGGACCCGTCGCGCCGCATCTTGTCCTTTATGTCCTCCGCGACAAAGGAGGCCTCCTCCATGGCCGTCGAGAAGCTCCGCACATGGATGCGGGCCCCCCTTCCGCGGTCTGTCCAGAGGGACTTGTCCTTTCGGGTCCGGTTGTTGCGGATCACGGCATTGGCCGCGTCCAGGATATTCTGGGTGGACCGGTAGTTCTGCTCCAGGCGGACGACCATGGCGTCCGGATAGACCTTTTCGAAGTCCAGGATATTGCGGATGTCCGCGCCCCGGAATTTGTAGATGGACTGGTCGTCGTCGCCGACCACGCAGAGGTTCCTGTATTTGCCCGCGAGGAGGCGGACCAGCTCGAACTGGGCCCCGTTGGTGTCCTGGTACTCGTCGACCATGATATAGCGGAAGCGCTGCTGGTACATGTCCAGGACCTCGTCGTGGGCGTGGAAGAGCCGGACCGTCAGCATGAGGAGGTCATCAAAGTCCACTGCGTTGTTCTTGCGCAGAAGCCTCTGGTACTCCTCGTAGGCCATGCCGATCTGCTTTTTCCGGAAGCTCTCCCCGTCGTTCTCCTCCCTGTACTGCAGGGGGGTCAGAAGCTCGTTCTTCGCGGCGGATACCGCGGACAGGATCTCCCGCTCCTTCAGGTCCTTTGTATTGATCCGCAGGTTTTTGCAGGCCTCCTTCATGAGGGTCTTCTGGTCGTCGGTGTCGTATATGACGAAGGAGGGCTCATAGCCCAGAAGGTCGATATGGCGGCGGAGGATCCTCACGCACATGGAGTGGAAGGTCGAGATCCAGACTCCCTGACCGGTCCCGCCCAGGATCTGGTCCACGCGGTCCCGCATCTCGCCGGCGGCCTTGTTGGTGAAGGTGATCGCCAGGATATTCCAGGGATTGACCTCGCATTCGTCGATCAGGTATGCGATCCGGTGGGTGATCACCCGGGTCTTGCCGCTGCCGGCGCCGGCCAGGATCAGGACCGGGCCTTCTGTCTGGAAGCAGGCCTTCTGCTGCTCCCGGTTGAGTGTCTCGTAGATTGACATATTGTTTTCATCCTGTTCTGATGCAATATAGAGTGAAAAATCCTGTCGATACAGGATTTTTCACTCCGGTGCCTGTGCCGCGGGCTCAGGCACCTGTGATCGC
>DGUF01000136.1:10815-15470 GCA_002394525.1 Lachnospiraceae bacterium UBA4317
CCCGTCCCGGGCTTTCTCCTCGCGTTGCCGCTCTGGCGAGCGGCATTGTCGGAAAGAGGGAAAGAGCCCGTCCGTCACTCTGTGTCCATGTCCAGCAGTTTTTCGATCAGGAGCTTGCGGATGTAGACCTCGGCGCTCAGGCGGTTGATCAGGGAAAACTGCTGGAGCAGGGTCCTCTCCTGCTCCGGGAGGTCCGCGAAGTCTTTTTCCGCCCGGTCGATCTGGCCGGAGATCTCCCGGTGGATCTCCGGGAGAGTCTCTTCGATGGTCCCGATCAGGTCTTCGTAAATATCGCGGATCCTGAGCCGGTTTGCGGGCTTGTCCGCAGTCCGCGCGGCGGCTTTGTCAGCGGGTCTTGCTTTTTTGTCCCGGGGTTCGTGTTTTTTGTCGGCCTGGTCCTTTTTGCGGTCAGGAATCTCTATATCCGCGTAGCGGTCCATGACAGGTCCCGTGATCGCCCGGATGTCGTTGATGGACAGGAAGCTCTTCATGTAATAAATGATGATGAGGAGCATGATGTGGTCGCGGCTGTATTTTTTCTTAACCGGCGGGATCAGGACCTTGTTTTTGACATAGTTGTTGATCATGGTCTTGGTCAGGAACTTGTCTCCGTCCGGATCCCGGGAGAGGCCGCGCAGGTTTTCCTGCAGAAAGGTCGTGACCTGGTCCATGTAGAGGTCAATCCCGGGGATGTCTCCTGTGTGGATGCTGGGGAATTCCTCAAAGATCCGGTCCAGTATGGCGCGTATCTCGTCTGTTTTCATAGTCTTTTCTCCTGGCCGGCGATCTTTTTCATCTCTCTGGCGTTTTCGAGGGCGGCCGGTGTGAGCTGGCCGGCCCCCAGGAGCCGGGCGAGCTCCCGCTCGCTCTCTTGGGGATCCAGGCGCCTGATGTGGGTGGCCGTCGTGTCATCCCCGGCCTCCTTTTCGATCAGGTAGTGGCTGTCCTGCATGGCAGCGATCTGGGGGAGGTGGGTGATGCAGAGGATCTGGTGGTTGGCGGCCAGCCGGCCCATGCGGCCGGAGACCTTCCAGGCGGTCTGTCCGCTGATCCCCGTGTCGATCTCGTCAAAGATAAAGCTGTAGATCTCATCCTTGCCGGCGAAGAC
Organism: Lachnospiraceae bacterium UBA4317; assembly: GCA_002394525.1. The sequence continues at coordinate 11,924 of DGUF01000136.1, forward strand.
GGTCTTGAGGGCCAGCATGATCCTGGAGAGCTCGCCGCCGCTGGCCACCTGCTCCAGGGGGCGCAGGGGTTCGCCCGGGTTCATGGAAATGTGCATGGACACGTGGTCCCAGCCGTCGGGCCCGGGGTGGGCGCGGTCGGGCTCCACCCGGATGGCGAATTCCACGCGGAGGAAGTTGAGCTCCAGGAGGGCTTCCTTCATGCCGGCGGCGAATTCCGCGGCCGCCCCGGTCCTCACTGCCGTCAGCTTCTCGCAGGTCTCCTCCAGGAGCTTTCTCTCTGTGTCGATCCTGGTCCTGAGGGCCTTGCGCCTGGCCTCATAGGCCTGCAGGAAATCGATCCGCTCCCTGCGGGAGGCCAGGGCGGCCATGATCTCCTCATAGGTCCTGCCGTACTTGTCCTGGCAGCGCCGGATCACATCGAGCCGGTCCTCGATCCGGGTCAGCCGCTCGGGGTCAAAGGACAGGTTTTCCACATAGTCAGACAGGCTTCTGTTGAAGTCCGAGAGCAGGTCATCGATCTCATTGAGCTGGCCGGCAAGGGCATCCAGGTTTTCGTCAATGCCCTCGACGCGGGCCAGGTCCCTGCAGGCGCGGCCGATCATGTCGGCGGCGCCCGCGTCCGCGGTCAGCTGGAAGGCGCCCGCCGCGGCCTCGCTGATCTTGCGAAAGCTGCCCAGAACGCGCTGTTCCCGCTCCAGGTCCGCTTCCTCGCCCTCCCTGAGCCCAGCCGCTTCGATCTCATCCGCCTCGTAGGTGAGCAGGTCCATCTCCCTGAGGCGGGCGGACTCGTCCATATCGTCCCTGTCCCATTCATCCGCCAGCTTTTTCCAGCTCCGGTAGGCGTCCGCGCACTGTGACAAAAGCGGGGCCGTAAGCTCCCCGCCATACTCATCCAGGGTCTTCCGCTGGGCCTCCTTGCGCAGAAGCCGCTGGTTTTCCCTTTGTCCATATATATCGATCAGCAGCTCGCCGGCTTCCCGGAGCTGTTTCAAGGTCACCGTTTCCCCGCAGATCGAGCATATGCTGCGGGTGGGGAGGATCTTTCTCTTGATCAGGATGATCCCCTCCTCCTCGGGGAAAAGGCCCATCTCCTCCAGTTTCCGGACCTGGTTTTCATTGTCCGCCCGGAAGGTCAGTTCGATCAGGGCAAAATCCTCTCCGGTCCTGATGATGGATCTGTCCGCCCTGGCTCCCAGGCCCAGATTGACAGATCCTATGATGATCGATTTACCGGCCCCGGTCTCGCCGGTCAGAATGTTGAGGCCGTCCGTGAAGGTGACCTCCTCCTCCCTGATCAGAGCCAGGTTTTTTACATGAAGGCTCAGTAACATGATTCTCCTCCAAAGCCTGTCCGGCACACGCTAGTCAGTTCCGCCTGCAGATCCCCTGCGCCGGCCTGGGTCCCGCGGAAAAAAACGCGGGGCACGTAAGTGCCGGGTAGAACCGGCCGGTCAGGTCTCAAAATCCAGATCCAGCTTCAGTCTCTCGCAGGCCTCGCCGGCTGCTTCATCGGTCTTGAAGACGGCCATGATCGTATCATCGCCCGCGATACAGCCGACGATCCCGATGATGGAAAGACTGTCGATGGCCGCGGCGGCTGCCATGGCCATGCCGGCCTCTGTCTTGATCACCAGGATATTCCGGGCGCTGTCAATGCCCCGGACGGAGTCCCTGAGGACTCTGAGCAGACGGTCGTGCTCCTGGTTTCCCTGGACCATGGGGACTGCGTAGCTGCTCCGGCCACCCGCTGTCTGCCGCTTGGTGAGTCGGAGGCGGCGGATATCTCTGGAGACAGTCGCCTGGGTGACGTCAAAGCCCCTCTCTCGCAGCTCCTTCTGCAGCTCCTCCTGGGTGAATATATCTTTTTTCTGAATGATCTCTATGATGATCTCGTGCCTTTTGTTTTTCATATTCGTATTCTTCAGTCCATGATCGTCCGCGGAAGACAGACCGGACGAAAACCACCGCCCGTTCTGCGGGCAGCTATTGACAGACAAGTTACTGACAGACAGTGTAAAGATCGTTTCAAGGCATCATTTTCCTGTGCAGGGTCTCCAGGAAGCTCTGTCTGCTGATCCTGATCAGGCGCGTGGTCCCTGAGGACCTGCAGACATTGATCTTGTCCCCGCCCTTGAGCTGGATGCCGGCCGATCCGTCAAAAAAGCATCTGGCGTTCAGCGTGCCGCCGCTCCTGGGGGGGATCATCTCGATCGTGACCTGGTCGTCGGCCGCCAGCACGATGCTGCGATTGTTGAGCGTGTGGGGGCTGATCGGTGTGAGCAGGATCAGCCTGGCCGTCGGCTCCACGATGGGACCGCCCGCCGACATGCTGTAGGCTGTGGAACCCGTGGCCGTCGACACGATCACGCCGTCGGCGCTGAAGCGGTTGAGGAACTTGCCGCCTATGTAAACATTGTAATGCAGGACCTGGAGGTCCCCGCCCCTTGTGATGACGATATCATTGAGGGCCTGTCCTCCGAATCCCTGGTAGACGCCGCCGGGCCCGGAGACATTTCCCTCGATCATCATCCTGGTCTCGACCTCATAAGTCCCGTCGAGGACCCGCAGGAGGGCGTTTTCCCAGTTCGAGCTGTCCACCTCGGCCAGGTAGCCGAGATTCCCGATGTTGATCCCCAGGATGGGGGTCCCTGACCCGGAGGCGATATGGGCGGCCTCAAGAACAGTTCCGTCCCCTCCCAGCACCAGTAGGCAGTCCGTGCCCCGGTGCAGGGTCTTTTTGATCTCCTGGCGCTCCTGGTCCGAATAGGCTATGAGGCAGGTCTTACCGCGGTCCTCCAGGAACTGGCAGATCTTCATGGAAAATGCCTGGTCCCGGTCCTTGTCCCTGTTGGCTATGATAATAAAACGCTCGATATCCATAGTCTCCTCCTCTGTCCCGATCTGCTCTTCCCTCGGATCAGCCCAGATCCTCATGCGACCTGCGGACGATTTCCCGGATCCGGTCCGGCCCGGGAGCCTGAGGGCTCTGCCCCTGTCCCTCCGCCTCCGGCCCGGAGACAGCCGGGGTCCGGCCGCTGTCCGAAGTGCCTGCTGCGGATTCCTCCGGGCTCTGTCCGTCGCCGGACAGTTCCCGTTTTCGCAGATACATGAGATATTCTATATTGCCCTCGGGCCCTCTGATGGGGGACCAGGAGAGGCCCAGGACCGAAAAGCCGTTGTCCTGCGCCGTCTTCAGGGCCTGGTCTATGACTTCCTCATGGACCCTGGGGTCTCTGACCACGCCCTTTTTGCCGACCTTTTCCCTGCCGGCCTCAAACTGGGGCTTGATCAGGCAGACCATCTCGCCGCCGGGCGGCAGGATGGCCGCGGCGGGAGGCAGGATCCTGGACAGGGAGATGAAGGAGACATCCACGCTGGCAAAGTCCGGCATGGCGGCCGGATCCAGGTCCTCCGGGACGACATAGCGGAAATTGGTCTTCTCCATACAGATCACCCGCGGATCCTCCCGCAGCTTCCAGTCCAGTTGTCCGTAACCGACGTCAATCGCGTAGACTCTGGCCGCTCCGTTCTGCAGCATGCAGTCCG
>DGUF01000136.1:15519-20483 GCA_002394525.1 Lachnospiraceae bacterium UBA4317
GCAGCATGCAGTCCGTAAAGCCGCCTGTCGAGGCCCCGATATCCATACAGACCCTGCCGGTCAGATCGATCGGAAAGCAGTCCAGGGCCTTCTCAAGCTTGAGTCCGCCCCGGCTTACATAGCGCAGCCCCTGACCTCTTACCTCCACGGTCACGTCCTCCGCAAAGGAAGCCCCGGGCTTGTCCTCCTTCTGATTATTGACATAGACGATCCCCGCCATAATAAAAGCCTTTGCCTTCTCCCGGCTGGGAGCAAGACCCCGCTCCGTGAGCAGAACATCCAGCCTTTTCTTCATAGTTTCGCTCCATCCTGTGACTTATGGTCATTTTTTACGGGACACCAGTTCCGTGATCAGCTGACGCAGAAAATCGTCCTTTACAGAGAGTCTGTCAAAGGAGGCCAGGGCATGCTCCGAGAGAGCCGCCACCTGGGCCGCGGCTTTGTCGAGGCCGTGGAGGGACACATAGGTGACCTTGCCGTCCTTTTCATCGCTCCCGGTCGATTTGCCCAGCAGGGCGCTGTCTCCGATGACATCCAGGATATCGTCCTGGATCTGGAAGGCGACTCCTGTGTCCAGGGCGATCTTTTCCAGGAGGCGGATATCCTCCTCAGGAGCCCCCGCCAGGACCGCGCCGATCACAAAGCCGCTCGAGATCATGCAGGCGGTCTTGTGGCTGTGGATATATTCAAGGACATCTTCCGTCGTCGTCTCCTGTCTGTTCTCGGCCTCCAGGTCTGCGCACTGGCCTCCGACCATGCCATAGATGCCGGCATTGCGCATGAGGATCCTCAGGGCCCGGACGACGGCGGCGGTCTCCGCGGGCGCCGCCGCGGCGTCAAAGGCCGAGGCAGCGGTCTCATAGGCGTAGTTTAAGAGGGCGTCTCCGGCCAGGACAGCCATGCCCTCCCCGTAGACGATGTGGGTCGTCTTTCTGCCCCGCCTGTACTCGTCGTTGTCCATGGCGGGCAGGTCGTCGTGCACGAGGGAGTAGGTGTGGATCATCTCCAGCGCCGCCATAAAGGGCTCCGCCAGCTCCCGCCGGCCGCCATAGAGATCACAGATTCTGGCGATCAGAAGGGGCCGCAGTCTCTTGCCGCCCGCCATCACACTGTAGCGCATGGCATCCGCGATCGTGGCAGTGTAGTGTTCTCCCTCGGGCATATGGTCCGGGTCCGGCAGATATTTGTCCAGGGCCGCCTCGCAGTCCGCCACAAGGGCGTCCATGATTTCCCCGAAAGTTCTGTCTCTGTCCACGTTTCTGCTGTCCAAGCTTGCACCTCCCCTCAGTCCTGTGCCCTATCCGCCCCAGGCGGTCTCCGGCTGAAACAGAACCTCTTTTAAGCAGGATCCTTTTTAAAAAAGTCTGTTTTAAAAGGATCTGTTTTTATGAAAATTCCTCGCTGCTGCCGCCCTCGCCGCGGAGGATCTGGACCTTCTTTTCCACGCGGTCGATCCTGTCCGTACAATAGCGGATCAGGCGGATCCCCTTCTCATAGCAGGAAAAGGACTCCTCCAGTGAAATCCCGTCCTCTTCCATGCGGCTGACAAGGCCCTCGAGCTGGGCGAATGCCTCCTCGACGGAAAGGTCTGTCTCCTCCGTCCCGGCGTCCACAGCGGGATCCATGGAGGCAGCCTCCTCATCCATTCTCTTATCTTCATCCATCATGGCATTCTCCTCCACCATGGTCTTATCCATCCTTATTCCCCGGTAATCAGTCCTGCGTAATAAAGCTACGGCAGCCGTGCAAAAAAGCGCAGGATCTCCCCCGGCACCCGGCCTTTTTTACGCACTGGCACGTTCCTTCTGACCGGTCTTTTCCCTCAGCCCAGACTATTTTTACGCTGTCCGGTCTTTACACTCTGTCCGGACTTTTTTCACTCTGACCGGTCTTTACGCTCTGTCCGGACTTTTTTCACATTGGCCTGTCTATTACGTTCTGCACGTTCTTCAGGTCTTTACAAAATCTCAGGTCCATTACACTCTGTCAGGTCCTTTAAACGCCGGTAAAAGAAGAACCGGGGTCATCCGGCCGGACGGCCAGGGTCTTTGCCTCCAGGCGCCCGTCCCGGAGCCTGACAGAGAGCGGATCTCCTTCCTGCAAGTCTGTGACGGACCGGACCGGGCTCCCGTCAGGGCCGGTCACAAAGCCGTATCCTCCCGTCAGCCTGGCCAGGGGAGAGAGGTACTCCAGGCTTCCCGCCAGGAGCTCCATCCTGTGCCTGCTCTGTCCCAGGGCCTTGTCCATGCGGCTCTCCAGGGCAGCTGTCAGGTCCGCGCGCTGCCTGGCCCTGCCGATGGCATTGTCGATGCCGTGGTCCAGGTCCCTGGCCCGGTCGGCCCTTCTGCGGGCCTCCCCGATCCGCCTGACCATGAGCTGGTCCAGCTGGGTCCAGATCCGGTCCACCGTCAGCCTCTGGTTCCGGATGACCGCGTCCGGAGACAGGTGGCGAAGCTCCCGCCCCAGGCGCCGAAGCTCGTTCTGCCGCAGGGCCAGGGTCCTTTCCATGGCGTGGTCGAGTCCCCTGCGCAGGGCGTCCACATTCTCAAAATAGAGCCTGAGATCAAAGACTGCCAGTTCCGCGGCCGCGGAAGGCGTCGGGGCCCGCAGGTCGGCGACAAAGTCCGTGATCACGGTGTCGGTCTCGTGTCCGACCGCCGAGATGACGGGAGTCCGGCACTCGAAGACCGCCTGGGCGACGCGCTCCTCATTGAAGGCCCAGAGGTCCTCCAGGGACCCTCCGCCGCGGCCGACGATGATCACGTCCACCCCCTTCTGGTCGAGGGTCCGGATCCCGCGCACGATGCTGTCGGGGGCCGCGTCTCCCTGCACGATGGCCGGGTAGAGGATGATCTGCAGAAAGGGATCCCTCCTCTTCGCGATCTGGATGATGTCCCTGACGGCGGCGCCTGTGGCGGCTGTCACGACTCCCAGCGTCCTGATATACTTCGGAAGGGGCTGCTTGTAGCAGGGATCGAACATGCCCTGCTCCTCCAGCTTCTTTTTGAGCAGCTCGAATCTCTCGGCGAGCTCCCCGATCCCGTCCCGGACGATCCGGTCCGCATAGAGCTGGTAGACACCCGCCCTCTCATAGACCTGCACCGTGCCGGCCGCGATCACCTGGTCCCCGTTCTGCATGGGAAAAGAAAGCCCCCTTCGACGGCCTGCGAACATGACGCAGGACAACGTCCCGGAGGCATCCTTGAGTGTGAAATAAATATGACCGGAGGCATGGTATTTGCAGTTGCTGACTTCTCCGCGGATCTGCACGCTCCGCAGCAGATAATCTTCCGCAAACATCCGCCGGATATAGGCGTTGATCCCGGAGACCGAAAATACATTTTTCATATCAGGACTGCCCGGAAACAAAGGAGGCGAGCACGCCGTTGACAAACTGGCCCGCTCCGTCCTGTCCGTATTTTTTGGCGATCTCAACCGCGTCATTGATCACGACGGCCACCGGGGTCTGCGGTGACGTCTGCAACTCATAGACTGTCATCCTGATCACCGCCAGCTCGACCTTGCCGATTCTCCCGGGCCTCCAGTTTTTCAGCCTGGAGGCGATCTGGGCATCGATCTCGGGAAGCCTGTCCATGATCGCGACAAGGCGTTCTTCGATCCTCCCGCGGTCCTCCTCCGTGACCGTCAGATCACCCGCTTCGAAATAGAAGGGCAGCTGGTCCACCAGTTCCTCTTTCGTATTAAATTCCGCCCTGAAGAGCAGTTTAAATACCTGTTCCCTGAATGCTTTCTGTCTCATACACACCTGTTCAAAATTTCCTGCGCCGGATCTTACCGCAGCGGCGGGCCGGCTTCAGGATCTGCTTATTCCGGAATAGAGATACCGGAAATATGGATATTTACATCGATGACTGCCAGCCCGGTCATCTCTTCGATCGCGTTTTTGACGCGCTTCTGGACCCGGCTGCTGGTCGTGGGGATATTGTATCCATATTCAACGATGATGGAGAGGTCTGCCTTGACGCCCTCGCGGGTCACTTCCACCTTGACGCTGCGGCCGAGCTTCTTCATGCCGCCCTTGCTGATCATCTGCCGGGTGACATCGCCGGGCATACAGGCGACGCCCTCCACATCCAGAGCGGCAAAAGCCGCGATCATAGCCACGACGTCATCCGCGATTCTGACAGTACCGATATCCGCCACCTTGCTAACCTTTTTTTCCTGAGCCATATAAACCTCCCGTGGGGCTTTATCCAGTTTCATGATCCGGGACCGACCGCGCCTGCCGCGCGGACAGGAGCCCGGCTGTATCCTGCCTGATCGTTACTGCACACGCCACCTCGAAGGGCCTGAACTGTAACGCTTATTCAACGCATATATTGTAGCAGAATTCCCCTGATTTGCATAGGGAAAACAGGATGGACAAAACTTCCTGTTTCTTCCCCTGTTACTGTTCACGCCGCCTCGAAGGGACTGAACTTCTCCCTTTCTTTTTAGTTTCTGGAGAAATTCTCAAGCTCCAGGCCCTCGTTGCGGTCCAGGACCATGCCGACCGACCAGGGATTGATGAAGAGAAGCAGGGGGTTGCCCTTCAGATCCTTGATCCGCTTCATATCGGTCGTACCGGTGATCTTCATGGGATCGATATCGCGGTTGACGATCCAGCGGATATGCTCGTAGGGCAGGGTCTCCAGGATGATCTCGACGTTGTATTCGCTCTTGAGGCGGAATTTGAGGACGTCGAACTGCAGCATGCCGACGACGCCGCAGATGATCTCCTCCATGCCGGTGTTGAACTCCTGGAAGATCTGGATGGCGCCCTCCTGGGCGATCTGGGTGATGCCCTTGACGAACTGGTCTCGCTTCATGGTGTCGACCTGGCGCACGCGGGCGAAGTGCTCGGGTGCGAAGGTGGGGATTCCCTCGTAGCGGAAATTCTTTTTGGGCAGGCAGAAGGTGTCGCCGATCGAATAGAGGCCCGGGTCAAAGACGCCGATGATGTC
>DGUF01000114.1:0-1347 GCA_002394525.1 Lachnospiraceae bacterium UBA4317
CCGCTACCATGTGGTCGATGACCTGTCGACGGTCGTCATGGTGCAGGCGGGGTTCGGAATCTGTATCATGCCGGAGCTGGTCATGACGGACATCCCCTATGACGTGCGCAGGTACCGGATGGAGCCGGACGCGGCCCGTGTCATCGGGCTGGCCGTGCGCGGACCCGGCCAGATGTCGCCGGCGGCCCGCACCCTCTACCGCTATATTCTCGATACCTACCGGAATATGTGAGGCGGGGCCGGGCAGCTGACAGGTTTTCAGACGGTGAGAGCGGCCGACAGGTTTTCAGGCAGCGAGAGCAGGGCAGTATTCAGGCAGTGAGACCAGGGCAATATTATAAAAAAGAAAAGAAACGGGGGCTGTTAGAATGGAATATCGCATTGAGCATGATTCTATGGGAGAAGTCAGGGTGCCTGCGGACAGGTACTGGGCGGCGCAGACGGAGCGGAGCAGGGGGAACTTCCCGATCGGGGTCGGGATCGAGACCATGCCCGGGGAGATCATCCGGGCCTTTGGATACCTGAAAAAAGCCGCGGCCAGGGCCAATCATGCCCTGAAGCCTGAAAAAATGACGGTGGAGAAGCTCAATGCCGTCAGCGCGGCGGCGGACGAGGTGATCAGGGGGCTTCTGGATGACCATTTCCCCCTGGTCGTGTGGCAGACCGGGTCGGGGACCCAGTCCAATATGAATGCCAACGAGGTCATCGCGAACCGGGCCAATGAGATTGCCGGGCAAAAGCTCTGCCATCCCAATGATGACATCAATATGAGTCAGTCCTCCAACGACACTTTTCCGACGGCCATGCACATTTCGGCGGTGACGGCCCTGGAGGACAGGCTGATCCCCGCGGCGGAGGGCCTGATCGGGGTCTTCCGGCAGCTGGAGGAAAAAAATGAGGGGATCGTCAAGAGCGGCAGGACCCACCTGCAGGACGCGGTCCCGATCAGCTTTTCCCAGGAGATCAGCGGCTGGCGGGCCTCCCTGGAGAGGGACGTCGAGCTGGTCCGCCTGGCCATGAGGCCGCTCTGCGAGCTGGCCCTGGGCGGCACGGCAGTCGGCACGGGCCTGAACGCGCCCGAGGGCTTTGCGGAGAAGGTCGCGGAGGAGGTCTCCGCCCTGACGGGAAAGAGCTTTGTGACGGCGCCCAACAAGTTCCATGCCCTCACATCCAAGGACGAGATCGTCTTTGCCCACGGCGCGGTCAAGGCCATGGCCGCGGACATGATGAAGATCGCCAACGACGTCCGCTGGCTGGCCAGCGGCCCCCGCTGCGGCCTGGGGGAGATCAGGATCCCGGAAAATGAGCCCGGAAGCTCCATCATGCCCGGCAAGGTCAATCCGACCC
>DGUF01000114.1:1410-2965 GCA_002394525.1 Lachnospiraceae bacterium UBA4317
AGTGCGAGCAGGTCACCATGGTGGCGGTCCAGGTTATGGGCAATGACGCCGCGATCGGCTTTGCCGCCTCCCAGGGCAATTTTGAACTCAATGTCTTTATGCCCGTGATCGCCTACAATTTCCTGCAGTCGGTCAGACTCCTGTCCGAATCGATCGTTTCCTTCACAGACCACTGCGCGGTCGGAATCGAGGCGGACAGGGAGAAGATGCACGATAACCTCCACAATTCCCTGATGCTGGTCACGGCCCTCAATCCCTATATCGGCTATGAAAATGCCGCAAAGACGGCCAAGCTGGCCTTCCGGGAGAATATCTCCCTCAGGGAAGCCTGCCTGAAGCTGGAGTTTCTGACTCCGGACCAGTTTGACCAGGTCTTCCATCCGGAGGAAATGGTGTAATAAACGCGTTTTACATTTTAAAAAGGATTTTGGCGGCCGGCTTATCTTTCCGGCAGAGCTTTTCGAAGGCTTCTTTTCCCTGGTCCAGGCTGACGATGTCTGTGATGACGGGCGAGAGGTCGAGGCGGCCGCCGGCGATGAGGTCCACGGCGGTCTCCAGCTGGCGGCGGTCATAGCAGTTGCAGCCGATGAGGGAGAGCTGGCCGCCCACGATCAGGTTGGCGTCAATCGTGCAGTCCTGTTCGAAGACGCTGACGGCAAGGACTGTGCCGTTGGCGCGGACGCTCTGAAGGGCGATCTGGAGGGTGGCGGGACTTCCGGCGGCCTCCACGACCTTGTCAAAGCGCCGGTCCTGCGGAACCGAAGCGAGGGCCTGGACCCCCAGCTGCCGGGCGATGCCGCGGCGGGTCTGAGACCGGTTGATGACGGTGACGTCCTGCAGGCCGCAGACTGTGCGGGCGATGGCGGCGGTCAAAAGTCCGATGGGGCCGGCCCCGATGACGGCCAGGCTGTCCTCCGGGCGGAGGCCGGCGCGCTCGCAGACGTTGACCGCGACGGCGAGGGGCTCAGCAAGGGCCATCCGGCTCATGTCGGTCTCCTGCGGGACGCGGATCAGGCGGTCGGCCGGCAGGGAGATGTATTCGGCAAAGCAGCCCTGGCGGACCTCGCCGATGAAGCCGAGGGACTCGCAGGTGTTGAAGCTGCCGCGCCGGCAGCTGTCACAGCAGCCGCAGGGGACCATGGGGTTGGCGATGACGCAGTCTCCGGGGGCAAAGCCGGTCTCCGGGGCGGCCTGATCGACGATCCCGCAGAATTCGTGGCCCATGGTCTCCGGGACATTCTGGATAAACATGCCCTTGTTATAGATGTGGAGGTCGGAGCCGCAGATGCCCGCGTAGAGGACGCGGACCAGGACCTCCCCGGCAGGGGAGGCAGGCCTTTCGATCTCCTCTGTCCTGACATCGTGGATCCCGTACCAGCGCAGTGCTTTCATTTTCATGGTTTTCTCCTCCATATAAATCTGCCTTAAATCCGGCAGGCAGGTGTTCGGGGGCAGTCAGGAATTTCTGGTGGCGATGACGTTACAGCCTGTCCCGCACAGGTCCCGGATCAGGATGTCTCCGCGCCGGACGGGCGGGGCTGGATGGGTCCGGTAG
>DGUF01000114.1:3079-3338 GCA_002394525.1 Lachnospiraceae bacterium UBA4317
TGACGCTGACCGGTTTTTCCGTGTCCCGGACCCGCATGAGGGCGGTCAGGACGCGGACGGGATTTGTGACTTCCTGCAGGCCGTATTCCTTTCCGCGAGGGCAGAAGTTTCCGCTGATCTCCAGGCCTGCCTCTGTGGTCTGCGCTGTCAGGCGGCAGCCCCGCGGACAGACGATGCAGATCAGGTCCTCCTGTTTTTTTATGGCCTTTTGGGTATCTGTTTTTTCTTTCATAAATCTGATCCTGTCATTTTCTATTTT
>DGUF01000222.1 GCA_002394525.1 Lachnospiraceae bacterium UBA4317
TCATTGCGCAGCGGATCTGGAAAATATGCCGGACCGCGTTTTGCGCACCGCGGATCGGAAAACTGTGCCGGACTGCGTTTTGCGCACCGCGGATTTGAAAAAATGTGTCGGAAGACGTTTTGCGCACCGCGGATCGGAAAAATGTGCCGGACCGCGTCTGTGTGCATCGGATAGGAAAAGGCCTGCGGAAACCGGTTCATCATATCTATTTTTGAATTTTCGGGAGGAGGCCGCGGGCCCACTCCCTGCAAAGGAATCAATCATGGGAAAAGCGACAGGATTTCTGGAATACAAGAGACAGGAAAATATAGACCGCGATCCTCTGGAGAGGCTCTCGGACTACGGAGAGTTTCATCTTCCCCTCAGGGCGCAGGAGCGCAGGCAGCAGGGGGCGCGCTGCATGAACTGCGGCGTCCCCATGTGCCAGAGTGCCATCCGGCTCAAGGGAATGGTGACGGGCTGTCCTCTGCACAACCTGATCCCGGAGTGGAATGACCAGATCTATGCCGGGCACGAGCGCCATGCCCTCTCCAGACTTTTAAAGACAAGCAATTTCCCGGAATTTACGGGGCGGGTCTGTCCGGCCCTGTGTGAGAAGGCCTGTATCAACGGGATGGACGGGGAGCCGGTGACCGTGCATGACAACGAGCTCTACATCATCGAGACCGCCTTTGCCAGCGGGTGGATGGAGCCGCGCCGGCCCGCCCTGCGCAGCGGCAAAAGGGTCGCCGTCGTGGGGAGCGGTCCCTCCGGCCTGGCGGCAGCGGACCAGCTCAACCACCGGGGCCATTCCGTCACGGTCTTTGAGCGCGAGGACCGGATCGGGGGCCTGCTCATGTACGGCATCCCGAATATGAAGCTGGACAAAAGCGTCATCGACCGCCGCAGGAAGCTCATGGAGGCGGAAGGCGTCGTCTTCCGGACCGGCGTAAATGTCGGAAAGAAGGAGGCGGAGGAACTGAAGAAGGAATTTGACGCGGTCATCCTAGCCTGCGGAGCCAAACAGCCCAGGGGTCTGACCGCCTTGATCTCGGAGACAGAAAACCCTGAGAGGACGGCGCAGGAAAGTGGACAGCAGGGCAAGGGCAAAAAGGAAAGCAGACAAAAGGAAAAAGACAGGCTCGGTGAGTCCGGACCGCAGCCGGTCGACCATGTGCAGGGCGTCTACTATGCCGTCGATTTCCTGACCGGCTGCACGAAGGCACTTCTGTCCGGAACACCGGATCAGCGCGCAAAGGGCAGGCACGTCGTTATCGTGGGTGGCGGAGATACCGGCAACGACTGCATCGGAACGGTGCTCCGCCAGGGCTGTAAGAGCGTCACGGCCATCGAGATGATGCCTGCGCCCCCGGTCCAGCGGGCCGCCTCCAACCCCTGGCCGGAGTGGCCGAAGGTCCTCAAGACGGACTATGGCCACACGGAGGCTGTCGCGCGCTTCGGCGCCGATCCCCGCATTTTCAGCACGACAGTCAGGGAACTGATCCTGAAGGACGGAGTTCTGCATCAGATTCGGACTGTGCAGGTGGCGTTCAGGGACGAGAAGCTTGAGGAGATCGAAGGAACCGGGAAGGTCCTCCCCTGTGACCTGCTCCTGATTGCGGCGGGCTTTACCGGCTGCCAGCCCTACACGGCAGAGGCCTTCGGAGTCAGCCTGTCCCCCCGCGGGACGGTCGTCAGCGAGGAAGGGCCGGACCACTACCGGACCAGTGTCCCGGGCGTCTTTACGGCCGGTGATATGCACCGGGGCCAGTCCCTGGTTGTCTGGAACATCGTCGAGGGCCGGGGATGCGCCCGGGAGGTGGACGAGTACCTGATGGGATATACCATGCTGTAAAATATGTTTTGAGCAGCCCGTTTTTTGGCAGTTCATGTGATGAAAGAGAGACAGGCAGCGATCCTCTGAAGACAGGGGTGGCTGCCTGTTTTGGTGTCAATGGGGACGGTTCATTTTGACAATTATTGCGCTTTATGAAAAAGAGTCAAAATGAAACGTTCCTTCTGACTCCCTTCTGACTCACGGTTATCTCTATTTTTGATAACAGGATATAAAGAATGCAGCTTGAGGGGGGAATTGCTTTTCCGGCCCGAGTGTGATACATTTTTAAAAGCCTATTAAACCGATAGACAAATAGCTGAATCCTCTTTGTATCAGCAATGGCGAGAGGAAGTGAAAAAAACGCTCGATAACGTTTTTTTCACTCCGGTGCCTGTGCCGCGGGCCCAGGCACCTGTGATCGCATTGCGTTGCCGCTCTGACGAGCGGCATGGTCGGAAAGAGGGAAGCAAAGGAAAGCAAGAGGTGGAAATGATGAGAAACGATTTCAGTATGAGAATGTGTCACAGCTGTTTCACAATGTGTATGGAAATATCTCCGGCTTCGCTTCGAATGTGCGGAGGGTCTTGTTGACTTGTCGAAAAAGACAGGAAGAGATCTGTATGTGGAAGCGGGAGCGTAGGAATATGCCCTGCTTTTTTTATGCCCAGGCAGACGGGCGGGAGAGGGCAAACCGGATGATCCGGCTGTAAAAAATGCCCTGCCCGGAAATATCGTTCCCCGGTCAGGCACAGTTTTTCATGATGGAATTTTCAATATGGAAAGAGAGAAAGGGAAAAAATGATGGAGAATCATTATGGAGTTATAAGGGAATCGGAAAAAACAAAATATTCGGGAAACCGCTTTTGGGGAGGAGGAAAGGAAAAGGCACCTGCAGCAAAAAGAGCCGCAGCTATGCTGATCGCGGCCGTGGTGGCGGCCGGGGCGCTTACGGCCTGCGGCGGCGCGTCCGGGACCAGTGCCGGGACGGCCGGTTCTGCGGGAGGCAGCACCGGGGCGGAGGCGAAAGAGAATGGCGCGCAGGGGGAAGTGATCGAGCTGACCAATGTATCCTACGATCCCACCCGCGAGCTCTATGCGGCCTACAACCAGATCTTTGAGCACCATTACAAGGAGCTGACAGGGCAGGAGGTCGAAGTGACCCAGTCCCACGGCGGCTCCGGGAAACAGGCGCTGGAGGTCTCCAACGGTCTGGAGGCGGATGTTGTGACCCTGGCGCTTGAGGGAGATGTACAGGTGGTTGCGGACGCAGGCCTGATCGACGATGGTTTTATCTCGGAATATCCTCTGGACAGTTCTCCCTACACCTCGACGATCGTCTTCCTGGTGCGGAGCGGCAACCCCAAACAGATCTACGACTGGAATGACCTGATCCGGGACGACGTCGGTGTGATCACCCCCAACCCCAAGACCTCGGGCGGCGCGATGTGGAATTACCTGGCCGCCTGGTACTACTTTGAACAGGAGGGGCAGAGCGAGGAGGAGATCCTGGAATCCATCCGGAAGCTGTACGGAAATGTCGTCGTACTCGACTCCGGTGCCCGGGGCGCCACGACCTCTTTTGTGGAGAACGGACAGGGGGATGTTCTCCTGGCATGGGAGAATGAGGCCTTT
>DGUF01000121.1:0-7121 GCA_002394525.1 Lachnospiraceae bacterium UBA4317
ATTTGATGTTATTTGGCCCACATTGGGGACGGTCCTTCGTGGCATGTTTTTTGAAAATCAAAAACGTGCCACGAAGGACCGTCCCCTTTGTCACGCTTCCCCTGTCACGCCTCCGGTTTTAAACCAAAAATCTGATATAAATACAAGACTCAGCGGCGGTCTATAGTATAATGAACAGACAGTTATACAGAAGTAAGAGGAAAACAGAAAAATGCTGACACTGGTCATCGGGGGCTCCGGCAGTGGAAAAAGTGCATATGCGGAAAGGCTGGCCGGACAATATCCCGGAAAGCGGGTCTACCTGGCGACCATGGAGGTCTATGACGACGAGAGCCGGGCCCGGATCCGGCGCCACCGGGCCCAGCGCAGCCACCTGGGAATGGAGACGATCGAAAAGAGTTCGGACCTGTCGGATCCTGAGACCCTGAAAAGGATCCCCCCGGATGCCTGCCTGCTGCTGGAGGACCTGTCCAACCTCCTGGCCAACGAGATGTTCAGTCCCTCCGGTGGAGGCCTGGAAGCCGCCCGGCAGGGGCTCTTAGCTGTAGAAAAAGCCTGCGCCCATCTGATCGTCGTGACAAACGAGGTCTTTTCCGGCGGGGACCGCTATGACAGCGGGACCCTGGAATTTATGAATCACCTGGCAGTCCTTAACCGGGACCTGGCCGCCCGCGCCGATCATGTGACGGAGGTCGTGGCCGGCATCCCTGTCGGGTGGAAGTGCCCGGCAGGAGAAAACGGTGAGCAGGCTCTGGCGGACAGCCCCGCCGGAGACTGCATTGCGGACGACAGATCCGCCGGGCATAAAGAGCAGCCCTGTGGCAGGGGCCTCAGCCCCTCCGGGCAGGAGCGTGAACTCCCGGTCCCGGACCGAAAAGAACCCCATGAAAGGAAACCTGGCATGATCTTTGTGACCGGCCCCCTCTTTTCCGGCAAACAGCAATACATCCAGAAAGCTCTCGCCATGGACGACGAGACCTTCGCGCGCTGCGCTGTCCGGGACGTACAGGACCTGGCCCTGACCGGGCCTGTGGACGAACTGGCGGACAGCCTGGCCCGCAAAAGGGTCGTCATCGCCACGGAGATCGGCGGCGGTGTCGTTCCGGCAGACCCGCAGGAAAGGGCGAAGCGGGAGGCGGCCGGCCGCCTGGCCTGCTGCCTGGCAGAGCGGGCCGATACAGTGATCAGGATCTGCTGCGGCCTGCCGCAGTTTTTAAAGGGAGGACTGGAGAGTTGAGCGTGAGCCACTGACTCAGTCCCCATCGAATCTTCCCCACAGCCTCATTCATGACCCACCTGTAATAAAGGAGAACAGATATAAAATGATAAAAAGTGAAAAAGCTGAAACCATGCCCCGCGGCAAGGCCTACGGCGTGGGCGTCGGCCCGGGCGATCCGGAGCTCATGACCCTGAAGGCGGTAAGGCTGATCCGGGAGAACGAGGTGATCGCCGTGCCCGGGCAAAAGCCCGAGGAGACCGTCGCCTACAGGATCGCCGCCGGCGTTGTGCCTGAGCTCGCGCAGAAGACCCTGGTGCCGGTCAATATGCCCATGATCCGCGACAGGGAAAAGCTGGCCGAAGAACATCAGAAGGGGGCAAAGCTTCTGGAGTCCTATCTGGACCAGGGGAAAAATGTCGTCTTTCTGACCCTGGGCGATTCCACGATCTACTGCACCTTCAGCTACCTGCAGCACATTCTGGAGGCGGACGGCTATGAGGTCGAGCTCGTGAGCGGGATCCCCTCCTTCTGCGCGGCGGCCGCCCGGCTGGGGACATCCCTGACCGAGTGGAACGAGCCCCTGCATGTGCTCCCGGCCCTGCACAGCATCGGGGACGACATGGACCTGACCGGCACCTATGTCCTCATGAAATCCGCCAGTCATATGAAGGAAGTCAAGGAAATGCTGGTCAGGAGCGGCCGTGAAGTCGGCTGCGTCGAGAACTGCACCATGGAGAATGAAAGGGTCTACCGGAGCGCGGAGGAGATCCCGGACGACGCGGGATATTTTTCCCTGATCATCGCGAAATAAGCGCAACCTTACATTGTCACGCCCTCGATAGGGCGTGAACTGTAACACCTGCAGGCTTCCGGGTGAAAAATACCCGGACATCGCATTGTCTGCTGTGCAGGTTATCATTATAATGGCTTTAAAAGACTTCCAGAAGAAGCGAAGACACCCGCCACGATTTGCGCCCCGCCCCAGGAGTCAGGAATGATAGAATTACAGGGCCTCACCAAAAAATTCGGTGATTTCACCGCTGTGGACAATATAGATCTGACCATCCGGACCGGGGAATTTTTCGGCCTGCTGGGCCCCAACGGGGCGGGCAAGACGACCACGATCAGCATGCTCTCGACCGTCCTTCTGCCGACGGAGGGCCGGATCCTCCTGGACGGCCGCCTCCTGGACAGACGGGCCGGCGGCGAGAAGCGCAGGCTGAGCGTGATCACCCAGGAGTACTCCATGCGCCAGGACATGACCATGGAAGAGGTCATGGAGTACCAGGGCCGGCTCTATTTTATGAAAAAAAAGGACATCCGGCAGAAGACAGAGGAGCTTCTGAAGTTCACCGGCCTCCTGGAATACCGGCGCCGCACGGTCCGGCATCTGTCCGGCGGCATGAAGCGCAAGCTCATGATCTGCAGGGCCCTCATGACGGAACCTGAGATCCTCCTCCTGGACGAGCCGACCGCGGGCATGGACGCCCTGTCCCGCAGGCAGACCTGGACCCTTTTGCGGAAGCTCCAGAGCCGGGGCATGACCGTCCTCCTCACGACCCACTATATGGAGGAGGCCCAGGCCCTCTGCGACCGGGTGGCCCTCATGGACAGGGGCCGCATCGATATCATCGCCCCGCCCCGGGACCTGATCGAGGACCTGGGCGGCTTTGCCGTCGACGAGACTGGAGAGGAAAAGACTGTCAGCCGCTTTTTTAAAGACCGGGAGGAGGCCATCCGCTATCTGTCGGAGGCGGGGACCGGAGCAGTCCTGCGCATGACCAACCTGGAGGATGTCTTTGTGGAGCGCCTGGGCAGGCGCCTGCAGGGCAGATAGTGACAGGGGTGTGACAGGGGGACAGGCACTTTGTCACACGAAAGTGTCATACCGGGCGCCCGCCTCTGCGATCAAATACAGGATAAACTCTGCCATGTGAAAAATCTGTCATCGGGGCAAACCCCGGCCGGACGGGGAAAACACACCCAGGCGGGTAAAAAACGGGCCAGACGTTCAAAAAAACCCGGCCGGACGGGGAAAATCTCATCCGGCCGGATAAAGTACAACGGGCAAAACACTGACCTGTATAGAAGGAAATAGAAGGAAGAAGGGACCGGCACAGAACGGGATATTTTCAAGCATGGGAATCATAACAGTCCTCTGGGAAAAATGGGTGGAATTCCGCCGGGATTTTTATAAGATCACACTCGCGGCCATGATCTCGCCGCTGATGTACCTGATCATCTTCGGATTCGGCATCCAGACGACCTCGCACGGCGAACCCTATCTGATGTTCCTGATCCCCGGTATCGTCGCCATGTCCACGATGACGGGGAGCTTTGGCGCGGTCGCCCAGAACATGAGCGTCCAGCGCCTCTATGAAAAGGCCCTGGACCAGGTCATGGTCTCCCCGACCCCCCTCTGGCAGTTCATCACGGGTCAGATCATCGGCGGCGCCCTGCGGGGCCTCTACGCCGGCTGCGTCATCCTGCTTCTGACCCTGCCGATCCAAAGCGGCCTGATCTTCAACGGCTGGAGCCTCCTGATCATGTTCCTGAACGGGATGGTCTTTTCCACCATCGCCCTGGTCCTCTCCTTTTTTTCAAAGAGCTACTCGGACACGCCCCGCTACAACGCCTACATCATCACGCCCATGTCCTTTTTGTGCAACACCTTCTTTTCCACGGACCAGATGCCCGGCGTTTTCCGCAGGATCGTGGGGGCCCTCCCCCTCTCCCAGGCCAGCGCCATGATCCGGGCCATCGCCCACGGAGAAAAGACGGGCTGGACGGGCTATGCGGTCCTGCTTCTCTACCTGGCGGTCTTTTCAGCCATCTCGGTCGTCTATATCTACCGGAAAAAGACCCTGTAAGGGGCCGGGGCGGCAGACAGGGGGAAATTGTGGAGTTTATGATCAAAAAGACGAAAAAAACAGGCAGACCAGCCCTGGCCCTGACGGCGGCGGTCCTCGCCCTTTTTCTGGTTTTCGCCGCCTCCTGCGCAGAGATCTCCGCGGAGGAGGGATACGACCAGGTCGCGGGCTCCGGCGCCATGGGCTCCGTCCGGGAGGGCCTCGCCCCCTACGGCATGACCCCGGTCTCCGGATCCATGATCGAGGACGGAGAATATGTGGTCAGCGCGGACAGCTCCTCCACCTTTTTCAAGATCGAGGAGGCGAGACTCACCGTGGCGGACGGGCAGATGACAGCTGTTCTGAAAATGGCCGGGACAGGCTACCTCCTGGTCTACCCCGGGACAGCGGAGGAGGCGGCCGCCGCCCCCTATGAGGCCTACATCCCCAAAGCTGAGGATGAGGAGGGATGGGACACCTTTACAGTCCCGGTCAGGGCCCTGGACACGGAGCTGGACCTGGCCGCCTTTTCAAAGCGAAGAAAGAAATGGTATCCGCGCAAGATCCTCCTGCACGCCTCGGATATCCCGCGGGAGAACCTGCTTTTTTCCTACCCGGACTATGACAGGATCGGGGAGGCCGTGGCCCTCTATGACGAGCAGAACGGGACCGATACGCTGGAGGCCTGGAGACAGGGAGCAGATGCGGCAGGCTCCACAGCAGATCCCGCAAAAGAGGACGCAGCCGGGCAGCCTGAGCCGGAAGCCGTTCCCATGCAGCTGACCGACGGAGAATATTCCATTGAAGTCGACCTGGCAGGGGGCAGCGGCCGCGCGTCCGTGACCTCTCCGACCTGGCTGACGATCCGCGATGGCAGGGCCTATGCGAGGCTTCTGTGGAGCAGTTCCTACTACGACTACATGATCCTGGATGGAAAGACCTATCTCAACGAGACAAAAGACGGGAGCAACTCCACCTTTACCATCCCGGTCACAGCCCTCGACCGGCCGGTCCAGGTCATTGCCGACACGACCGCCATGGGAGACCCCGTGGAGATCGAATATACACTGACCTTTTACGAAGACACGGTCGGCAGCAGAGGCCGCATCCCCCAGGAGGCGGCAAAAAAGGTCCTCGCCGGAGCCGCTGTATTTATCATCGCGGGCGGAATATTGAACCACTATATAAAGAAAAAGAGAAGATAGACGCAGGCCCAGGCACCTGTGATCGCATTGCGCTGCCGCTCTGACGAGCGGCGCGATGCCTGCGCACACCGTGCTCCGGCATGCTGTGGAAGAGCGAAAAAACTTCAGTTTTCCGCAAGGAATGAACATAAAGGAGGTTTGAGAGCCTCGTGAGAACAGACAGAGAAACTCTGACCATCGGAAGCCGGGAGAGCAGCCTGGCCGTCCGGCAGGCCATGATCGTCATAGAATATCTGAAAAAAGAATATCCGCAGATGCGCGTGGAGCTGCAGACCATGAAGACGACCGGAGACCGGATCCTCGACCGGAGACTGGATGAGGTCGGGGGCAAGGGGCTCTTCGTCAAGGAGCTGGACCAGGCCCTGCGGGAGGGCCGGATCGACCTGTCCGTGCACAGCCTCAAGGACATGCCGGCCGAGATCCCGGAGGACCTGCCCCTGATCGGCTTCTCGGAGCGGGAGGACCCGCGCGACGTCCTGGTCCTGCCGCCGGGAGCGGAGGAGATTGATTTTTCAAAGCCCATAGGGACATCCTCCAGGCGGAGGATCCTGCAGGCGGAGGACCTCTTCCCGCAGGCGGCCTTTGAGAGCGTGCGCGGCAATCTCCAGACCAGGCTCCGCAAGCTGGACGAGGGACAGTACGGGGCCCTGATCCTGGCTGCCGCCGGCCTCCGCCGCATAGGGCTGGGAGACCGCATCAGCAGGTACTTTTCCGCGGACGAGATCATCCCCTCCTCCGGCCAGGGGATCCTGGGCCTCCAGGGGCGGGCCGGAGAAGACTACAGCTGCCTGGACGCCTTCGTCAGCCTCCGCTCCGCCGTCGAATCCGCGGCGGAGAGGGCCTTTGTCGGCGCCCTGGGAGGCGGCTGCTCCTCCCCCATCGCCGCCCACGCGGAATATAGGGGAGACATACTAAGGCTCCGCGGCTTCTACTACGATGAGACGACGGGCACAAAGATCCGCAGGACCCTGACCGCAGAGCTTCCGCCGGAAGACGGGACCCTCAGGGAAAAGATCGATCAGAGCCGCCGCCTGGGACAAAAACTGGCTGCCGGCATGACAGAGGGTTTGTGACAGAGGGACAGGCACTGTGTCACATTGATGCGGAAAAACACTAAACTGCCGGGCGGCAGACAGGTGAGAGGATCAGGCCGTGCTGCATCCGGCAAACCTCCGGTTTTTTTGCGGAGTGATTATTCTTCATCGCGGGATCGTACCTGCGAGGAAGCGGGTTTTTCTTTTTTTGTGCGTGTATCCCATGACTGAAGTCACGGATATCGCGTGATGAAGAATAAAACAGGGCCTGAAAGAACACATTAACAGGAAGGAAACCATGGAAGGAAAAGTCTGGTTAGTCGGAGCCGGTCCCGGAGACCGGGGACTCTTTACATTGAAGGGCCTGGAAGTCCTGAGTGGGGCGGAGGTCGTCGTCTACGACGCCCTGGTCGGCGACGAGGTCCTGACCCTGATCCCGGAGACGGCCGAAAAGATCAACGTCGGAAAGAGGGCCGGAAACCACCTGATGGTGCAGGAGGATATCAGCAGAACTCTGCTGGATCATGCCCTGCAGGGGAAAAAGGTCGTCCGGCTCAAGGGCGGCGATCCCTTTGTCTTTGGCCGCGGCGGAGAGGAGCTGGAGCTCCTCTCGAAAAACGGCGTCCCCTATGAGGTCGTGCCGGGCGTCACCAGCGCTTTTGCCGTGCCGGCCTACAACGGGATCCCCGTCACGCACAGGGATTTCACCTCCTCGGTCCATATCATCACCGGCCACAGGAGAAGGGGCAGGGACTATGACATAGACTTTGAGGCCCTGGTCCGCACAAAGGGGACCCTGATCTTCCTCATGGGC
>DGUF01000121.1:7239-8490 GCA_002394525.1 Lachnospiraceae bacterium UBA4317
CGGATATGCCGGCCGCCGTCCTGGAAAAAGGAACGACCGCCGGCCAGCGCCGCGTCGTCGCGACTGTCTCCACCCTCAGGGAGGAGGCGGACCGGGCAGCCGTGGAGGCGCCCGCCATCATCGTCGTCGGTCCCGTCTGCCGGCTGTCAGACCAGTTTGCCTGGGCGGAAAAACGCCCCCTCGCCGGAAAAAAGATCCTGGTCACAAGACCAAAGGAGCTGGTCTCCGGACTGGCGGCCTGCCTGCGGAAGATGGGCGCGGAGGTGGTGGAACTGCCCGCCATCGAGACCGTGCCGGTCGACCCCAACCCCCTCCTGGATGACTGCCTCCGCCGGGCATTCGGCCCGGGAGACCGCCCGGAAACAGGCGCTTCGGGTATGACATACGGATCTGAGGAACGCGTGGGAGCAGATTCCTCCTGCCGGGCCGCTGCCCCGGGAGCCTCCATGGAAGCGTTCTCCCCGGACAGACTGCCCCCGGACTGGCTGGTCTTCACCTCCCCCACCGGCGTCCGCATTTTTATGGACCGCTTCCTGGAAAGCTATGACATCAGAGCCCTGGGAGGAGTCAGACTCGCGGCGATCGGGGAGGGCAGCGCCCGCGCCCTTCGCGCCTTCGGACTGAGGACTGACTTTATACCGACCGTCTATGACGGACAGCACCTGGGCAGGGAACTGGCTGAAAAAATACGGACTGAGTCGGTGGATGTACCGCCTGACTCATCCGCCGGAATCTCCGGTCTGCAGACTGAGTCGGTGGACCTATCACCTGACTCATCCGCGGAGACGTCAGATGGACAGACTGCCCCGGCTGCGCCGGAGGAAATGCCTCAGGAGAAGACTCCGCCGGTCCGCGTCCTGATCCCCAGGGCCGCTGCCGGCAGCAGAGAGCTGGTCGGGGAACTGAAAAAAGCCGGCAATATTCTGGTCAGCGATATCCCAACCTACGAGACCCGCTACACAGAGCCCGGGATCATCGATGAACGGGCCATGATCGCGGAGGGGGAGATCAGCTGCGCCGTCTTTACCAGCTCCTCCAGTGTGCGGGGATTCAGAGCCGTGACAGAGGGAATGGACCTGTCCGGCCTGACGGCTGTCTGCATCGGCCGACAGACAAGGGAGACAGCCGATGCCTGCGGGCTGAGGACGACCATGGCCAAAAAGGCCACGCAGGACTCCCTTGTGGAGGCGGTCGTGGAATTGTTCGGCAGCAAGTAACCATTCATGTTATGATGTAAAGGTCAAAAGTATC
>DGUF01000237.1 GCA_002394525.1 Lachnospiraceae bacterium UBA4317
CGGCGATCTCGTAGATGATCTCGTTTTCAGCGGGGTTTTTGGCCGCGATGATGATCTCGGTATTTTCCTCTCCCAGCTTCTTGAGCATCTTGTCCAAGCCCTTGTCAAAGAGGTAGTTGGTGTAGGACCCCTCTTTGGGGTTCTTCATGCGGTCGATGATGGTCTGATAATCCTCGCGGAGGACATCCGCTGTGGAGGCCGTCCTGCGGGCGTTCATCCTGGGTTTCGTCACCTGGTTGAAGAAGCAGGAGTGGCTGCCGGTGTGGCAGGCGGCGCCGATCTGGACGACTCTGGCCAGCAGGGTGTCCATGTCGCAGTCGCCGTAGAGGGACCGGACATACTGGAAGTGGCCGCTGGTCTCCCCCTTGATCCAGAGGGACTGGCGGCTCCGGGAGTAGTAGGTCATCTTGCCGGTCTCGACCGTGAGATTATAGGCCTCCTCGTTCATGTAGGCGACCATGAGGACCTGGTCGGTGGCCTCCTCCTGGACGACGACGGGCAGCAGGCCATCGGGACCCTTTTTGAAGTCCTCCCAGGCAAAGGCGGCCTTTTTGTGGTCCTCCATGGGAATGCCCTCCGACTGAAATTCAGCGCGGAGCTTCTCCACTGTATCCTGTCCCTCAGTCATGAGGCGGTTGACTCCATTGCCGGAGACGGCAACAGTCTGGGGACCTGCGAGCCGGGCGGAGAGGGCTTCGCCGGAGGCGTCCTCGACCATGTCGATGACCGGGATCGTCTCAGCCCCTGCCGCCTCCTCCGTCTGACCGGAATCGCCGGCAGTCTGGTCTTTTTTCTCCAGGCCGGCCTCTGCCGGAGCGGCGTTTTCCGCGTCCAGAAGGATCCTCATGGAGAGCCAGGGGGCGAGCTTTGCCCACTCTTTATCCAGATTTTCCGTCGTCCTGTAGCAGCCCGCGATCCGGTCTTTGCCGAACCGCTCGCATACCTCCCTCGCCAGGAGGCGGTTGCTCTCCTTGGAGAGGTTGAGGGCCGCCATATCACAGCCTGCGTAGATCAGCTTCTTGACGTCCTCCATGCGGCGGATGTTGCCCGCGCCGATCACGGGGATGCCGCCCTCCTCGCAGATCTTCCGGATCAGGTCGATGGCGGCCTCGTGGTCGGCGTCGCTCTTTGACCGGTCAAAAAGGATGACCCCGTCCGCGCCGGAGGCGGCGTAGGACCTCACCAGGCCCGCCGGGTCCTCCGATATGATCTCATCATTGTCAAATCCCCGGACGGCCTTGCCTTTTAAAAGCCAGATGCAGGGATAAATGCCCTTACCCTTATTCATATTTGTCGTATGACCTCCTGTTTTTTCCTTACAGACAGCCCTTGGTGCTCAGCACATCCTCGATCCTGGGATCCTTCTGGGTCGCCTGGTCCAGGGCCTTGCCAAAAGCCTTGAACATGCCTTCGATGATGTGGTGGTCATTTTCGCCGGAGAGGATCCTGAAATGCAGGTTCATGCCTGCCGCATAGGAGATCGAATAGAAAAACTCCCTGGCCAGCTGGGTGTCGAACTCTCCGACCATGGGCGACTGGAAGCCGTCTCTGCCGTTGTCAAACTGCATGGAAAAATAGGGCCTGCCGCACAGATCGACCGAACACAGGACCAGGGCCTCATCCATGGGAAGGACAAAATAGCCGAACCTCCTGATCCCCGCCTTGTCGCCGACGGCCTGGCGGATGGCGTCGCCCAGGACGATGCCGGTGTCCTCCACCAGATGGTGGCCGTCCACCCACAGGTCTCCCCTGGCGTCGACTGTCAGATCAAAGAGACCGTGGCGGGTGAAGGCATTGAGCATATGGTCAAAGAAGCCGATCCCCGTGCCCTCTCCAAACTGCGCTTTTCCCTTTCCGTCGAGCTCCAGCTCGATCATGATCTGGGTCTCTCCGGTGTTACGAACGATTCTGGCATTTCTCATTTTAAACCCCTTTCGGTCCCTGCACGTGTCCGGGAAAATGCCGGCGGTGCCTCCCATGGTCCCTGCTGTCTGTCTGCTTCTATGCCGGTTTGTTCTTCGGCGCGCAGGACTCGCGAGTGAGTCCCGGTTTATTCCTCATCCTCAAACCGCACGCGGATGGAATTGGCGTGGGCATAGAGGCCCTCGTTTTCCGCGAAGGTCTCGATATCCCTGTGGACCCGGCGGAGGGCATCCTTTGAATAGGATATGATGCTGGACTTTTTGACAAAGGCATCCACTCCCAGGGGGGAGAAGAAGCGGGCCGTCCCGCTGGTCGGCAGGATGTGGTTGGGACCAGCGTAGTAGTCTCCCAGGGGTTCCGAGGAATAGCTGCCCAGGAAGATGGCTCCGGCGTTGCGGATCTTTGTCATGACTTCAAAGGGATTTTCCGTCACGATCTCCAGGTGCTCGGACGCGATCGTGTTGGCTGCGTCGATCAGGTCCTCCATGGTCTCGCCGACAAAAATATAGCCGTAGTTGTCTATGGACTGGCAGATGATCTCCGTCCGGGGGAGCTTTTCGATAAAGCGGTCGATCTCCTCCGCGACCTCCTGAGCCAGTTTCCTGTCCGTGGTGAGCATGATGGCGCTGGCCATGGGATCGTGCTCCGCCTGGGACAGAAGGTCCGCCGCCACATAGCGGGCGCTGGCGGTCCCGTCGGCGATCACCAGGATCTCGCTGGGGCCGGCGACCGAGTCGATCCCGGTCACGCCGAAGCAGGCCTTCTTGGCCAGGGCCACAAAGATGTTGCCGGGGCCGGTGATCTTGTCGACGCGGGGGATGGTCTGCGTGCCGTAGGCCAGGGCCGCGATGGCCTGGGCGCCTCCGACCTTGTACATCTCATCGGCGCCGGCTAGATCCGCCGCTACGATGGTCCCGGCCGCCGCTTTTCCGGAGGCGTCGGGAGGGGTCGCGATGACGATCCTCTCCACTCCGGCCACCTTGGCCGGAATGACATTCATGAGGACGCTGGAGGGATAGACCGCCCTGCCGCCGGGCACATAGCAGCCCGAGGTCTCGATGGGGGTCACCTTCTGGCCCAGAATGGTCCCCTCCGGGGTCGTCGTAATCCAGCTCTGGGTCACCTGCTTTTCATGATAGGCGCGGATATTGGCCGCGGCCCGCCGGATGACTTCGACAAATTCCGGATCCAGCTCCGTATAGGCCGCCTCGATCTCCTCTCTGCTGACGCGGACCGTCTCCCGGGTCAGTCTGCATTTGTCAAATTTTTCCTCCAGCTCAAACACTGCCTCGTCGCCTCTGGCGCGGACATCCTCTATGATTTCCCGCACCGTCTGCTCATATTCCGAATATCCGGAAGGGCTCCTGCCCAGAAGGGCCTCCAGGGCCTCTCTGCGGGAATCCTTCGTCAGATCCATGATCCTCATACGTGCCATACTATTTTCCTTTCCTGTGAGACGGATCCTCCTGACTTCCCGGGGTCAGAGGCAGTCCCGCACCCGGTCGATCATCTCCCGGATCCGCTCCGTCTTCATCTGCATGGAGACAGGGTTGACGATCATCCTGGCGGAAATGGGAAGGACCTCCTCCAGGACCTGCAGGCGGTTGGCCTTGAGGGTAGACCCTGTCTCGACGATATCCACGATCACATCCGCCAGCTCGACAATGGGTCCCAGCTCGACGGATCCGTTGAGCTTGATGATATCCACGGTCTGGTGCTTTCTGTTATAAAAATAATCCCTGGCTATATTGGGATATTTGGATGCCACCCTGATCATCTCATGGTGCTTGAGCAGGTCCTCCGCCTCGGGCGGCCCCGCGACACACATGCGGCACCTGCCAAAGCCCAGGTCCAGGACCTCGTGGCAGCGGCGCTGCTCCTCCAGGATGATGTCCGATCCGACGATCCCGATGTCCGCCGCCCCGTATTCCACGTAGGTGGGCACGTCAGGACCCTTGGAAAGGAAGAAGCGCAGCTTCTGGTCTTCGTTGGTGAAGATCAGCTTGCGCGATTTTTTATCCTTCAGTTCCTCACAGAAATATCCGGCCTTTTCAAACAGGTCCATGGTCTGGCCGGCAAGCCGCCCCTTGGTCAGGGCGATCGTCAGATATTGCATTTTTTCTTCCTCTCTCGGGTATATTCAGGGCTGTCTTCGGGTATCTCCGCGATACCGATACCTTTTCCGCGAAGCCTGGATCCGCAGCTGCAGGGTGACAGGGTGCCTGTCCCCCCGTCACAGAGACCAGATCACACTGCGTCAGATATGCGCAGGGAATCAGCGGACTGTTCTCCCGTCACACGGACTGAGCCGCATTGTGTCAGATTTGTGCAGGGAATCAGCGGACTGTTCTCCCGTCACACGGACTAGGCCGCATTGTGTCAGATTTGTGCAGGGAATCAGCGGACTGTCCTCCCGTCACACGGACAGGATGGTGATCAGACCCTGGTCTCTGAGCTCCATGGCGCGGGCGATCTGCTGACGGTAATCCTCTCTGCCAATCTTCAGCTCCCGGCACTCTTTTTCCGTATCCACATTGATATCCTGCCTGCGGAGGGCTTCCATGAGCATATCGATCTGGATCATGACACCGATCGCGGCCGCCTGCTTGCCATAGTGGGCCAGAAGGCCGTCATAGCGGCCGCCGGAGGCGATCGCGTCGCCGGCTCCGTAGGTGTAGCCCTTGAAGACGATCCCGGTGTAGTAGCGGTACTTGCTCAGGAGCGAGAGGTCAAAGCTCAGATATTTTGAAAAGCCGTAGGCATCCAGGAGATCGCTCAGCTCCATGAGACGCTCGATCGCCGTCCTCGCCTGGGGATGGATCCCCTCTGTGAGAAAGCGGCCCAGATCTTCCTTGCTGTTGACAAACTGCGTCGCCTTCATAAAGCGGTCCCGGGTCGTCCTGTCAAAGCCTTTGCCGCGCAGCAGTTCCTCCGCCGCGTAGTAGTTCTTGCCGGAGAGAGCGTCCCGCAGCTGCATCTCAGTCTTAGGATCCAGGCCCACGGCCTGGCAGATGCCCTTGAAGTAGCCGACATTGCCGACGCTGATCTGAAAGCGGGAAAGACCGGCCTGGAGCAGGGAATCGATCAGGAGGGCCAGGATCTCGGCGTCAGCGAAGACAGAGTCGTCGTTGATGAGCTCCGCGCCCATCTGGGTGGTCTCACAGAGCTTGCCCTGCAGGCTGGAGGCATTGCCGAAGACGCTGCCGACATAGGTGAAGCGGATCGGCGCTTCCTCCTCGGAAAAATATTTGGCGGCGCACCGGGCCACGGAGGGCGTGAAGTCCGGTCTGAGCACCAGCAGGTTCCCCTCGTTGTCCAGTAGCTTGTAGAGCTCCCTGACCGGGGTCGTGCCGACCTCGCTGGAAAACACATCGTAAAATTCAATGGAGGGAGTCTGGATGTCCTTATAGCCGTAGAGCCGGATCCTGTCCCGGATCTTCTCCACGACCATGTTCTTCTTCGCCAGCTCCCTGCCGTAGGTGTCCCTCATGCCGTCAGGAGTGTGAAGCAGGTCATTGTTGATTGGAAGCCTTGTCACGGTCTTTTACCTCTGTATAGAAATGAATAGGAATATTTCAGCACTCCCTATTTGTCCTGCGTGATCCCATCCTGCGGGATCCTGAACAGACGCAAATAAAAAGGATTATCGCTTTATTATAGTAACGTGCTAATTCATCGACGTATCGAACCTTGTCAGTATACACATACAGGGCGGGATTGTCAAATCGTCTGCCCCGGCGGGTCAAAGTCTAACTATAGAACGGTTATAGTACAGGCCCCCTCGAAGGGCGTGAACCTGTAACACTGCGTGCTCTTGAAGGCGCTCCCCTCCCGGGGCTGGCATCACTACTTGACGAAGTGTCTGACGGGAATTATTATGGACAACCCCTTCCGGGTGCGGACAGCACTCTTTCGTGGTCCTGTCATTCGTGGTCCTGTCAGTCCCGCTCTATCAGATCTTTGTTGAGCATGTCCAGGTAGGGGACGATCAGGCCCTGTTCCTGGGGGATCACATAGGTCAGGTCCAGTTCATCCAGGCGGAAGCTCTTGCGGCCGCCCCTTTCGGCCCTCTCCCAGAAGGGGAGAAAGTGGCGGAAGGGCAGGTAGTAGTAGAGGTTTTCCCTGGTGAAAAAGATCAGAAAGAAGGCGATGCCATCCTGTTTCTCAAACTCCCGCATGAACTGCACCTGATGGGGGTGGACATTCTGCAGGCTGAAGGTCGTCCCGGCGCATTCCTTGGCATCAAAGCAGACGGGGATCCCCTGGACGACACCGATATAATCCACGGTGCTCTTCTGATTAAAATAAGCGAGTGTG
This sequence comes from Lachnospiraceae bacterium UBA4317, assembly GCA_002394525.1. Next base: position 6,241 of record DGUF01000237.1, read on the forward strand.
ATATGTCTTGTCTCGCGGTCGATCTGCATCGGCGTGATCGGCGTGGGGATCTTCTGGATCAGCGCAAGTCCGGTCTCCCGGTATTTCTCATTTGTGCGGTTGATCAGGTCCTCCAGCAGGGAACCGCGCAGTCCTCTGGTCTTCCAGGTCGCCATGCTGCCTCCCTGTCTCCTGCAGGCCCTGTCAAAGCGCCTGCGTCCTGTTAACTGTTACCCTTTTTTCCGTTCGTTACTATTATGACCTTTCTTCTATGGTCTTGTCTTTTATGTTCTTTTATATTCTTTTCTGTTTTATACTTTTCAGTCTTATTCTTTTCTGTCTTGTATTTCTCTGTTTTGAATTTCTCTCTTCCGTCTTTTTCCGGTCCGTTCCCTTGCTGTCCCGGGCCCGCTGAAAGCCCCTCGCTCAGGAGCCTGCCCCACCAGTCCGGTTCCGGGCTTCGAAAGACCCGGCCTCTGAGCGGCAGCAGGACCTCCTCCGGGAAGTCCTCCTCCGGATCCGGGTCAAAGCGGTCCGGAAAAGCCGTCTCCACGCACCACAGGAGCTGGGCCCTGCCGGCTTCGGCCGGCAGCCGGAACCCCGCGGACCGCAGCAGGGCCAGGTCCCTCTCCCTGTCCCCGTACTTGGGATCAAAGAGGATGGGATGGCCCAGAGAGGCCATATGGACGCGCAGCTGATGGGACCGGCCGGTGATCAGGTCCGCCTCCGTCAGCGTCGCGTTTTTGCCGGCGCGGACCGGCCGGTAGACAGTCACCGCGGCCTGACCGGCTGCCGCCGCGTCCGCGTCCGTCCCCTTGGAGGCTGCTCTGACCAGGTTGTGGTCCCTGTCCTTGACCAGGCTCCCCTCGATCCTGCCCGGCCCTGTGATCCTGCCGTGGACCAGCATGTGGTAGGTCTTGCGGATCAGCCTTTTCCGGATGACAAAGGAGAGGGCCCGGCTTCCCTGCAGGCTCCTGGCACACAGGAGGATCCCGCCCGTATTCCGGTCCAGGCGGTTGCAGACGGAGGGACGAAAGCCCGCGCTCTGCGGACCGGGCCTGTCCGGTCCGGCCTTTTGCCGCAGGTAGCCCCGGAGCCACTCGTTCATGGACAGGTCCCCTGCTGCAGCCTTCTGGGACAGGACTCCCGCGGGCTTGCGGACGATCAGGATATTGTCATCCTCGTAGAGGACAGGATCCTTCCCCAGGACCGGCTGCAGGAGCCGGAAGGCCCTGGCTTCCTCCTCCGCCTCTGCCCCGGCCTGCCCGCTTTCCACGGGGCCGGAAAACTTTTCGAAGGTCTCATCGGACAGATAGAGGATGACCGAATCCCCCTCCGCGACCTTCTCGCTGCCGTCCGCCTTTTTGCCCCGCAGGGTGATATTCTTTTTGCGGAGCATCTTATAAATAAAGGAGGAAGGGGCCAGGGGGAGCCTTCGTTTCAGATACTTGTCCAGGCGCTGTCCCCTGTCGTCCTTCCCGATGATATATTCACGCATAATCTATGGCATCTGTGGTTGTTTTTAGCTGTTAGCTGTTAGCTTTTAGCTATGGTACTGGAAATACGGGGTACAAAGCATGTGGCTGT
>DGUF01000231.1 GCA_002394525.1 Lachnospiraceae bacterium UBA4317
TTCTTTTTTTCCTTCAGATCCGCCGCGATGTCGATGAGGGCGAAGATCTCTTCGGGGGTAAAATCAAGGAGTTTCAGAAAATCTCTGTCTTTGAGGTTGTACATGACGCCGTCCTTTCTGTTGCTGATGGCGTTGGCTGGTTACTGATGCCGGCGGCGGAGCATGCGCCCCGCCGCCGGGATTTAAATCTCACGGGAGGATCCCGTTCAGAAGTATCTGTGCAGTTCGCGGCCGATCCCGCAGTGGCCTGCCGCGGCCGGTCAGGTCACGCGCCCGCGGGCTTGTTCGTCTCTGCCGGTGCTTTGGAGCTTTCCGCGATTCCCTTGAGGGAGGCGGCAAGGCCCGCGATCCCCTGGATCTCGGAAGGGATGATGATCTTGGTCGACCTGCCGTCGGCGGCCTTGGCAAAGGCCTCCAGGCTCTTGAGGGTCAGGACGGCGTCATCGGCACCGGCCTCCCGGATCATGCGGATGGCGTCCGCGTTCGCCTCCTGCTCCATGCGGATGGCCTCGGCGCGGCCTTCGGCCTCCTTGAGCATTTTTTCCTTCTGGGCCTCGGCGGCCAGGATGGTCGCCTGCTTGTCGGCCTCGGCCTGGAGGATCAGGGATTCCTTGCGTCCCTCGGCCACAAGGACTGCGGACTTCTTTTCACCCTCTGCCTTGAGGATGGATTCACGTCTCTCGCGCTCCGCCTTCATCTGTTTTTCCATGGCCTCGCGGATGGCTGCGGGAGGGGTGATGTTCTTGAGCTCGACACGGGTTACCTTGATGCCCCAGGGGTCGGTCGCGACGTCCAGGGATGCCCGCATCCTGGTGTTGATGGTCTCGCGGGAGGTCAGGGTCTCGTCCAGCTCCATATCGCCGATGATGTTTCGGAGGGTGGTCGCCGTCAGGTTCTCGATCGCCATGATGGGATTCTCCACGCCATAGGTGTAGAGCTTGGCGTCGGTGATCCTGAAGAAGACAATGGAGTCGATCTGCATGGTGACGTTATCCTTGGTGATAACGGGCTGGGGCGGGAAATCCACGACCTGCTCCTTGAGGTTGACACGGCGGGAGACCCTGTCAATGAAGGGGGTCTTGAAATGGAGGCCGGCAGGCCAGGTGTCCTGGTAGGTCCCCAGGCGCTCGATCACATAGGCGTGCTCCTGCGGGACGATCTTGATGCAGGAGGTGACGATCAGAAGCATGATAATAATGACAAGAATGAAAAAAATCAGGGATGCCATAATTTTCTCCTTTCCGGATTATAAAACCTTTCTTTCAATAAAAATAACTGCGGATCCGTAGTCTGTTTCCGTCAGGTTTTCCCGCTGTTCACTGCACCGGCTCCGCCTTCCGGGCCGCAGGGTGCCCTGCGGGCTGCCCCGGCTTTCTGCTGACGATCAGCTTCACACCCTGGATAGACCGGATGATCACGACCTCACCCTTCTGGAAGGTCTCCTCGGCATCAGCCGCCCTGGCCATCCAGAACTGGCCGTCGATCTGGGCCTCTCCGGTCCCGCGGAGGTTGTCGATCTGCTCCGTGACCAGAGCTTCCTGGCCGATCATCCTGTCCAGGCTGTTCTTGCCGCTCCCTCTGCGCATATATTTGAGGGCCAGCGGCCTGGTCACCAGCAGGAGAACGAGGGATACTGCCGCAAAGACCCCGGTCTGCAGCCAGACAGGCCCTCCGAGAAAGGCGCAGATCAGAGCGGCGGCAGCGCCTCCGGCAAACCAGATCGTTGTCAGTCCGGCTGTCATCGCCTCAACCAGCAATAGCAGGGCGATCAGGATCAGCCATGTATAAATTGCGTTCAAGCTCACCTCCTTCCGCCGCCTGCGGGCGGCATCTGTATGATGATAAGACTGCTGCAGGTCTCCGGATTGTCCCGGCAGAAGCAGGATCCATGGCCCGCATCCGCTGGAAGACCGCCGGACGGACTCCTCCCCACGGGCTGAGCCCTTTTACTGCAGCTCCTTAGATAGTAGCACAAGTAAATATTGCACTCAATTAAAAGAATGAAAAATCCTGTCGATACAGGATTTCTCCTCGCGCTGCCGCTCTTGCGAGCGCCATGGTCGGAAAGAGTATAAAATCCAATCTGCCTGCTTACTGGTTCCGGCGCTGGCGGGCAGCCTCAAAAAGCAGGATCCCGGCAGCCATGGCCGCGTTGAGGGATTCCGCCCCGCCGGCCATGGGGATGATGATCTTTTCATCCGCCTGCGCGGTGAGCTCCTCCGACAGGCCGTTCCCCTCGTTGCCGATCAGAAAGGCGGCCGGCCCGGTCAGGGGCAGGGCGTCGTAGGGCCGTTTCCCCCCCAAGTGGGCGGCATAGCTGCGGATCCCGGCCTTCCTCATGGCAGTGAGCTCCTCGCCGAGGCCGCTGCTGATCAGGAAGGGCATGCGGAAGACCGCGCTCATGGTGGCGCGGACCACCTTGGGATTGAAGAGGTCGACTGTTCCGCGGCTCATCAGGATCCCCGTCGCTCCGGCCGCCTCCGCCGTCCGGAAGATGGTCCCCAGGTTTCCCGGATCCTGGATATCCTCCAGGACCAGGATCAGAGGACACCGGCCGGCCGTCTCCCCGGCCGCCGTCTTTTTTCCATTTTCTCCGCCAAAGAGGTCCTCCCTGGTCCAAGACGGGATCCGGGCCGCGCAGAGAATGCCCTGGGGAGTCGAGGTATCCGCCGCTTTGGCCATCACCTCCTCGGTGACGATCGTGAGAGGGGTCCCCTCAAACTTTTTCCGCACCGGTCCCTCTGCCTCCTGCAGCCATTTTTCGGTCGCGTAGGCCTCCCGGATAAACTGCGCAGGTGTGTCCGTGCAGAGCCTGGTGCCCTCGATCACGAACAGACCGGTCTCCCTGCGCAGCCTTGCCTTTTTGCGCAGATCGACCAGGCGCCGGATCCTGGGGTTTGCGGCAGAAGTGATTTTTTCTGTCATGGCAGTGTTCACAGCCTCCTCTTATCCAAAAATGTATCCGGTCCTCCCGGCCTCCCGCCTTCCTGAGGCGCAGAGTGGAAGCCTGGCAGTCTCCGGCCCTCCTGAGGCGCAGAGTGGAAGCCCGGCAGCCTCCCGCCTGACACGCGAAAGCGGAGACCCGCAGCTTCCGTCCTTTCTGACAAACAAGGAGGGCGGATCCTGCCCGCCCTCCTGTATATGACAAAAATACTTTTTTTCAAATGACCAGTTGCAGACCGCAGGATCACAGATGCTGGCTGATCCTGTACTCGTACTCCGGGAACTCCTTGGTCATGGCCAGAGCCTCTTCGATATCCAGGTCGACGAAGTTGCCGTCGCGGTAGCAGACCACGCGGTTGCTCTTGCCCTGGAGCAGGATATCGGTCGCGTAGGCGCCCATGATGGAGGCGTAGTAGCGGTCCTTGCAGGTCGGCGCTCCGCCCCTCTGCATGTAGCCCAGGATCGTGGCGCGGGTCTCGATGCCGGTCGCCGCCTCGATGCGCTTGGCCATGGAGGTGGAGTGGCCGATGCCCTCCGCGTTGATGATCAGGTGGTGCTTTTTGCCCCTGCGGCGGTTCTCGATGATGTGGTCGACGATCTTCTGCTCGTTGTAATCATATTTTTCAGGGAGCAGGATGTCCTCGGCGCCGTTGGCGATGCCGCACCAGAGGGCGATGTAGCCGGCGTGGCGTCCCATGACCTCGATGATCGAGCAGCGCTCGTGGGAGGAGGATGTATCCTTGACCTTGTCGATTGCGTCCATGGCTGTATTGACGGCGGTGTCAAAGCCGATCGTATACTCTGTGCAGGTGATGTCCAGGTCGATCGTGCCGGGCAGGCCGATGGTGTTGATGCCCTGGCGGGCCAGCGCCTGCGCTCCGCGGTAGGAGCCGTCGCCGCCGATGACGACGATTCCGTCGATGCCGTGCTTGCGGCAGATATCCGCCGCCCTGGCCTGGACGTCAGGTTCCTTGAACTCGAGGCATCTGGCAGTGCCCAGAATCGTGCCGCCGCGCTGGATGATATTGGCCACATCCACCGACTTCATCTCATAGATTTCTTCATTGAGCAGCCCCTTGTAGCCGCGCATGATCCCCTTGACCTTGACCTTGTTGTAAAGGGCCTCGCGGACCACTGCACGGATCGCGGCATTCATCCCGGGGGCGTCGCCGCCGCTGGTGAGCACACCGATTGCATTAAACTCTTTTTTTGCTGCCATAAATACCTCCTCTGCCGAAGTAAGAATCACAGGCAGAACGCCGCAAATACCAAGTGCCTGCTGAAAAATATTTTAGAATATCCGTATCGGATTTGCAACCGGAAAACTCGAATCCCGGTTTCCAGATCACAGCGTTATCTGTACACGCCCCCTCGAAGGGC
>DGUF01000279.1:0-5281 GCA_002394525.1 Lachnospiraceae bacterium UBA4317
CGGATCTGTTCCTTTATGGGGATCCGGCAGTTTGTGTTTGCCGTCAACAAAATGGATCTGGCCGGCTACAGCAGGGAGACCTTTGATTCGATCGCCGGCCAGGTCAGGGACCTATGCGGGAGCCTGGGGCTGGAGAACATACAGATCATCCCGATCTCGGCGACAGAGGGCGAAAATGTGACCCGCAGATCCGCCCTGATGGACTGGTATGCAGGTCCTCCGCTCCTGGAGTGGCTGGAGACGGTGAAGGTTGACGGACTTTCGGAGGAAGGCTTCTATATGCCTGTCCAGCGTGTATGCCGGCCGGACCACACCTTCCGGGGCTTCCAGGGACAGATCGAGGCGGGCAGCGTCTGCGCGGGCGACCGGATCACCGTTCTGCCGGGGGGCGAAGAGGCCTCTGTCGAAGCCGTCTATGTCGGCTGTCAGGAGGTCAAGGAGGCGGTGCGGGGGCAGCCCGCCATGCTGCGGCTGGCGAGGGAGGTGGACATCTCCCGGGGCTGTGTCCTGGTGAAGGATACGGATATCCGCGTGGCTGATGTCTTTGATGCCACGCTCTTATGGATGCACAGCGGGATCCTCACGTCAGGCCGCGATTTTCTGGCAAAGATCGGCACTAGGCTCATTCCCTGCAAGGTGTCGGAGATCCTCTATACGGTGGATGTCAATACCGGAGACCACCGCCGCCCGGTCTTCATGCAGAAAAACGAGATCGCCCGCTGCCGGCTGGAGTTGTCCTCGCCGGTCGTTCTGGATCTCTTTTCCAGACACCGCACTCTGGGGGAGCTCATTTTGATCGACCGGGTCACCAATGCGACCTCTGCCTGCGGCGTGATCGAAGAGATCCGGGAATCGGAGGAACAACAAAAGCAAGGGATCACACCGCAGGTCCGGGCCCGTAAGCTCGGGCAGACCCCCTATATCATTCTGGCGCAGACACCGGAGGAGGCAGCCGGATTTGAGGAGGAGCTGATCACCCAGGGGCTCCATACCATGGCGGTTGTGTTCACTAAGGACAAGGATGCTGACAGGGCTGTCTTTGCCGTCGACATCCTGCGCCAGGCGGGTCTCATAACAGTCGTCGCCTGCCCGCGCGGCCAGACGGGACTGGAAGAGCGTCTGCGGGAACTGGCCCCGGCCTCCCCGGCCGGCAGGATCCTGGACCTCCGTCCCGGCGGACCTGAGGAGGACAGACTGATGTATGAGAACACGGTCAATTATGTGTTCAGCTGAGAGAAAGTCGACCGGGTGTGCACCGGTATGATGTGAAAGGAGGAAATCATGGCAGCGGATTACGCGGCACTGAAGGCCGGCGGATTTATGCGTCAGAAACAAAAAGACAAATTTTCCATGCGCCTGCGGGTCGTCGGCGGGACCGTGACAGTCCGGCAGCTCAGGGCGATCGCGGAGGCGGCGGAGAAATACGGGCACAGCTATGTGCACCTGACCAGCCGCCAGGGCGTGGAGATCCCCTTTATAGGGCTGGAGGACATCGACGCGGTGAAGGACTTTCTCGCCGCGTCGGATGTAGAGCCCGGGGTCTGCGGCCCCCGTGTGCGGACGGTGACCGCCTGTCAGGGCGGCAGGTGTTGTCCGAGCGGATGCATCGACGCCCTGGAGATCGCAGAGGAGCTGGACAGACGGTATTTCGGCCGCCAGCTCCCCCACAAGTTCAAATTCGGTGTGACCGGATGCCAGAACAACTGCCTCAAGGCGGAGGAAAACGACCTGGGGGTCAAGGGCGGCATGGTCATCGACTGGAAGCCGGAGGAATGTATTTTCTGCGGCGTGTGCGAAAAGGCCTGCCGGCGCGGCGCCATCCGGATCGCGGACGGACAGGTCCTCGCCGACCCGGAAAAGTGCAATCACTGCGGCAGATGTGTGAGCGCCTGTCCGACCGGGGCCTGGAAGGGCCGGGAGGGATATCTGGTCTCCTTTGGAGGGACCTTCGGCAACGATATCCAAAAAGGCCGGGAGCTGCTGCCCGTCATTCAGGACAGGGAGACCCTGCTTCGCGTCGCGGACGCGGCCATCGACTATTTTGATGAGAACGCCCTGCCCGGGGAGCGGTTCGCCAGGACCCTGGATCGTCTGGGCTGGGAGCCTTTCACCCGGAGAATCCTCGAAGCCTGGGAGGGCGCCGGGCCGTCGGATAATCCATGAAAGCAATGGAATGGTAAGTCCTTTCCGGCTGAGAGGTATCTGACCGCCACAAATACATGACAGGAGAGGAAAAAGGAGAAATGTCAGAATACAAAATCACAGATACAGTGGATATCACAGACGTGGTCTGTCCGGTGACTTTTGTCAAGGCCAAGGTCGCCCTGGAGGAGCTGGAGGAGGGGGAAATCCTCTCTGTCCATATGAACGACGGGGAGCCGGTCCAGAACGTGCCCCGCAGCATCAAGGAGGAGGGACACCGTGTGCTGAAGCTGGTCCACAACGAAGACGGGACCTTTGATCTCATCGTGCAGAAGGCATGACACATGCGGAGCATGTGTTGCCGCTCTGGCGGGCGGCATAGTTTAGAAAGGATGAAATAATATGAAGATCATTGTTGCAGGTGAAGAAAAAGAATATGCCGGCGGACTTTCTGTCGAAGACCTGATCCAGGCTGAAAATGTCGAGACGCCGCAGTATGTCACAGTGACGGTCAATGACTCCTTCCTCCCCAATACGGAGAGAGCGTCCCGGATCCTGCAGGAGGGGGACGTCGTGGAGTTTCTGTATTTTATGGGAGGCGGCAGCTGCTGAATGAAAGGAGCAGAATGGCTTTTACAAATGAACAGCTGGAGAGATATTCCAGACACATCATCTTGAAAGAGATCGGTCCGAAGGGACAAAAGAAGCTGATGAACGCCAGGGTCCTGATCATCGGCGCGGGAGGGCTGGGCGCCCCGGCCGCCCTGTACCTGGCGGCGGCCGGGGTGGGAACGATCGGCATCGCGGACGCGGACGTCGTCGACCTGTCCAACCTGCAGCGGCAGGTCATCCATTCCACGGCGGACATCGGCAGACCCAAGGTGGAGTCCGCCAGAGACTCCATGCTGGCGATCAATCCGGAGATCACGGTCAACCCCTATCATGAATACATCACATCGGAAAATATCAGCGGGATCATCCGGGACTACGATTTTATCCTGGACGGGACCGACAATTTCCCCGCCAAATTTCTGATCAACGACGCCTGTGTCCTTGAGGAGAAACCCTTCTCCCATGCGGGGATCATCCGCTTCGAGGGCCAGCTCATGACCTATGTCCCGGGCGAGGGCCCCTGCTATCGCTGCGTCTTTAAGGAGCCGCCGCCGAAAAATATGGTGCCCACCTGCAGAGAGGCCGGCGTGATCGGCGCCGTTGCGGGCGTGATCGGCTGCCTGCAGGCCATGGAGGCCGTCAAATATATCACGGGCGCGGGAGACCTGCTGACCGGCCGGCTATTGACCTATGATGCCCTGAAAATGCAGTTTCGCACGATCCGCCTCCCCCGGGACAGCCACTGCGCCGTCTGCAGCAGTGAGCGAACGATCCATGCGCCGTTTGATTACGAATTGCCCTCCTGTGACCTGAAAAACTAAGTGAAAAAGACGAAAAAACAATTAACTTAAGACGCAGTGTACTCGCGGGAAAGCGCAGGAGACTCTGTGCGCCGGTATGAACGGAAGAGGAGGGAGAGATGATCTATCTGCAGTTGGAAGAATATGAAAAGCTTCTGGAGCATGCCGTGAAGTGCCTTCCGGAAGAGGCCTGCGGCCTGATCGGAGGAATGAAGGATGACCGGGGAAACACTTATATTGAAAAAGTGTATCTGCTGGAAAACACAGACCACAGTGAAGAGCACTTTTCGCTGGATCCCCGGGGCCAGCTTACGGCTGTGAAAGAAATGAGGGCGAAGGGCTGGAAGCCCCTGGGCAACTGGCACAGCCATCCGGCCTCGCCCTCCCGCCCCAGCGAGGAGGACAAACGCCTGGCCTACGACAGCAGCGCCCTGTACCTGATCCTCTCTCTCATGGAGCGCGGAGCACCGGTCCTCAATGCATTTCACATCGAGGGCAGCCGCGTGGAAAAGGAAGAGATCCGGTATATACAGGGATGATGAGCAGGTGATTTTATGACGATACAACAGATCGAATATGTGCTGGCGGTCGCCGAGAGCAGGTCCATCAACAGTGCCTCCAGGACTCTCTTTATCTCCCAGTCGAGGCTGTCCGGAGCGATCCGGGAGCTGGAGGAGGAGATCGGGGTGACCATCTTTGCGCGAACGAACCGCGGGATCCGGGTCACGCCGGAGGGAGAGGAGTTCCTGGGATATGCAAGGCAGGTCATGGACCAGTTCCTTTTGATGGAGGACCGGTATCTGCGGACAGAAAAACGCCGCAGCCGGTTCTCTGTCTCCATGCAGCACTACACCTTTGCCGTACAGGCTTTTATCCGGACAGTCCGCGCCTGCGGGACGGATCACTATGAATTTGCCGTCTATGAGACCCGCACCGGGGAGGTGATCCGCAATGTCAGGACGCTGAAGAGCGAACTTGGAATTCTCTACCTCAACGATTTTAACAGGAGCGTCCTGACAAAACTGTTCAATGACTGCGGGATCGACTTCATCCCGCTTTTTGACTGCCCGATCTCCGTCTATTTATGGAGGGAACACCCCCTGGCGGACCGGAGCGAGGTCAGCATCGAGCAGCTTGCTCCCTATCCCTGCATTTCCTTTGACCAGGGAGAGGAGAATTCTTTTTATTTCGCGGAGGAAGTCCTGAGCACCTACCATTACCGGCAGGTCATCCGGGTCAGCGACCGCGCGACCATTCTGAACATGATGGTGGGCCTGGGCGGTTATACGCTCTGCAGCGGGATCATCTGCGAGGAACTCAACGGAGATCTCTACCGCGCCATCCCCCTCCGCACACAGGAGAAGATGACCATCGGTTATATCAAAAAGAAACAGGTACCTCTCAGCAGCATTGCACAGAAGTACCTGGAAGAATTGAAAAATATATCTGAAAAAAGTCTCACTTGTCATTGAAGATGCCGGAGTGCACTGGTACTCCGGCATCTTCAACGGAAAAATTCGCAGGGGCGGTTTTTTGCTGGTATCAGGGCAGGCTTGTGCTCCTGCGCAGGCATCCGGTGCGCATCAGTGTGCATGCGCCAGGGCGGTGAGAAAATCCTGGATCAGGTCCTCCGCGTCCTCGATCCCGACGGACACGCGCACCGTGTCCTCGAAGACGCCGGCATCCGCGCGCTGCCGGTCCGTGTTTTTTGAGAAGATGGTGGTGGA
>DGUF01000279.1:5435-6322 GCA_002394525.1 Lachnospiraceae bacterium UBA4317
GCCGACCCTGCGCGGAAGGTCAGGATCCCGCCTCCCAGCCCCCGGAACTGGTCCAGACACAGGCTCTTTTCGGGATTTCCGTCCAGGGCCGGATAATTGACATTGACCCCGGCTTTTTGCAGGGCCTGGGCCAGCCGGGCGGCATTTTCACAGATGCGCTCCATGCGAAGCCCCAGGGTCTCCAGGCCCAGGATCCCCAGATAAGCATTCATGGGGCTCAGACACCCGCCCAGGTTTTCATGGATGTCGGTGCGCAGCCGCAGGAGAAAGGCAAGCCTGCCGGCGTGCTCGAAGCCCCGCAGGGCAGGGAAACGTATGCTGTCCCAGGAAAAGGTCCCGCCGTCCACCACCACTCCGCTGATGGCGTTTCCGCTGCCGGAAATATATTTGGAGGCGGAGTGAATGACCAGGTCCGCCCCCAGGGAGAGGGGCCTGCACAGGAAGGGGGTCGCGGTCGTACTGTCCACGATCAGGGGGATGCCCGCCGCATGGGCGGCCCGGGCTGCCGTCCGGATATCCAGGACCTGCAGGGCCGGGTTGGCGATCACCTCGCTGAACACACACCTGGTCCGTCCGGTGACTGCTGCCTGAATCGTCTCCGCATCCGGGCGGGGGACATAGTGTGTGTGGATCCCCAGCTTCTCCAGGTCATCCAGAAGTCCCGTGGTACCGCCGTACAGGCAGCCCGACGCGATGATCTCATCGCCGGGAGTCAGGAGGTTCAAGAGAGTGTGGGAGATCGCGGCCATGCCGGAGGACATCGCCACTGCGCCGATTCCCCCCTCCAGCCGGCTGATCTTCTGTTCAAAGGCCGCGACAGTCGGATTGCCGATCCTTGTATAGGCATATCCGGCCTTTTTGTGGGAAAAGACTCTTTCCAGATCCTC
>DGUF01000148.1:0-6767 GCA_002394525.1 Lachnospiraceae bacterium UBA4317
CGGGAAGCGAAGGACTTCTCGTTCTGTGTGCACTGGACAAGGATCTCAGTGTCCTTGACAGCGGTCACGGTGATCTTGTTGCCGCCGGATACATGCAGAGCCCAGGGGCCCTCGGTAAAGACGTCTTTTCTGGAGACGGTCTTCTCGCCTTCCGCCCACTTGAAGGTCACTTCGCCGGAGAGCAGAAGAACGGCGATCTCCTCGCCTTCTCTGCAGAACTCTCTGGTGGTTCCGGCTGCCATGCGGTAGACGCGGACGTCCATGAGCATGTCGCGGTACTCGTTGTCATATGTGGAAAGGATCTCCTCACCGTTCTCGTCGAAGGTGGGATATCCGAATAATTTCTTTTCTACCATTTTCAATCATTCCTTTCCCTCAGGCATCGCCGGCCCGGATCCGGTCCCGCCGGGATCTCCGGGTGCCCTGCAGCCTGATTCTGCCGTATGCAGTCTGCGGGATAACGCTCCTGCCCCGCCGGATCCAGAGGACCCGGCGGGAACAGGGAACTGACATATCGTTTTTATGGTCTGCCGTCCAGGGTCAGGTCCTGTCTGAACAGGGACCCGTCATCAATACTTCCTGGCCTCAGCTCTGCGGTCAAGGACCTCCTGAGCTGCCTCGCGGACAGTCTCACTGTCGGAGACCATAGCCATACCGACATTCCACCAGGAGCCATAGCCGTCTGTCATGGTCTTGGGAACGATCTTGAGATCGAACAGGCAGGCGACGGTCTGCTTCTTGGAGTCGAGGATGGCGTCACGGAGCTCTTCGACGCTCTTGCAGGAGTAGGTCTTCATGCCGTAAGCTTCGCCGATCTTGGTGTAATCGGTGGGAACCAGATCTCCGCAGGGCTTCTTGCCGTCAGTGTAACGGAACTCGGTCGCGATGGAGCCGATGCCGTGGGTCATTTCCAGGTTGTTGATGCAGCCGAAACCGCAGTTGTCGAAGACCAGGATGTTGGTCTTGCGGCGCTCCTGCATGATGGTGCCCAGCTCGGAGTTGAGCATCTGGAAACCGGAATCGCCGATGCAGGTGTACTCTTCGTTGTCGGGCTCAGCCATCTTGACGCCGAGGGATGCACCGACTTCATAGCCCATGCAGGAGTAGCCGTACTCTACATGGTAGCCGCCGCGCTTGTCGGTCTTCCACACACGCTGCAGGCAGCTGGGAAGGGAACCGCCGGCGGTGATGACGGTGTCGTTGGGACCCATGAGGGCATTGAGGGTAGCCAGAGCAGCGGTCTGGGTGAGGGAGGTGCCGTAGAGACGGACGAACTCCGGAACGGTCCTGGGATCGCGGGCTTTGATGATGGGCTCGAAATCCTCGCCTGTGCAGACGATGCCGCCCAGACGTGCAAGCTCGGCATCCCACTCGGCCTTGGCTTCAGCGATCTCGTTGGTGTAAGCGCTCTTGTAGCCCTTTGCGCGCAGGATCTCAGCCAGAGCCTGGACAGTGACCTTCGCGTCGCCGACAGCCTTGACGGCGTCGAACTTGTAGGCGTGATAGCGGTTGTTGTTGATGGAGACGAAGCGGACGCCTTCCTTCTGGAAGAGCCACTTGGAGCTGGTGGTGAAGTCGCTCATCCTGGTGCCGATCGCGATGATGCAGTCAGCATCCTTGGCCAGCTTGTTGGAAGCGGATGTGCCGGTCACGCCGATGCCGCCGAGGCAGTAGGGGTGGCTGGACTTGCAGGCGCTCTTTCCGCCCTGGGACTCGCCGAAAGGAATGCCGAACTCTTCGCAGAAGTTCTCGACGACCTCACCGGCCAGGGAGTAGCGGACACCGCCGCCGACGATGATGAGGGGCTTCTTGGAGGCGAGGATCTCAGCCGCGATGTCTTCCAGCTCTTCCTGTACGGCGACAGGACGGGTGATGCGGTGAACTCTCTTCTTGAAGAAGCTCTCGGGATAGTCGTAGTACTCGCCCTCGACGTCCTGAGGAAGGCCGATCGCGACAGCGCCGGTCTCGGCGGGATCGGTCAGGACACGCATGGCGTTGATCATGGCGCTCATCAGCTGCTCAGGCCTCTGGATGCGGTCCCAGTACTTGGTCACGGGCTTGAAGGCATCGTTGGTGGTCGTAGCAAGGCTGTTGGACTGCTCGAGCTGCTGCAGCACGGGATCGGGCTGCCTGGAAGCGAATGTATCCGCGGGGAATACGAGCAGCGGAATGTTGTTGACAGTGGCGGTCGCGCATGCAACGACCATGTTGGCGGAGCCGGGGCCTACGGAAGCGGCGCAGGGGATGATCTTCTTGCGGTCGCTCTGCTTTGCGAAAGCGATGGCGGCGTGGCACATACCCTGCTCATTGCGGCCCTGCATGACATGGATGGAACCGGGATTGCGGTCCAGAGCCTCACCGAGGCCGACTGCGATGCCGTGACCAAAGATCGTGAAGAAATCGTTGACGAACTTGGTCTCTTCGCCGTCCATGCAGACATACTGATTGTCAAGGAATTTGACGATCGCCTGTGCGGTTGTCAGTCTGAGAGTTTTTTCCATATAACACCTCACATTACGGTATAAAAATGGCGGCCTGCCGTGACCTTCACACGACAGGCCGCGTTCCACTCAAATCAGATTCGTATGCCGAAAGAAATTTAAGATCAGACTACCATGTAGCCGCGGATCAGCTGAACAAGGCTGTCATAGCCGCCCAGGAACTGCTTCATGGTCGCAAGGAATGCGCCGTAGTGCTGGAACTCCTCGGGCTTGAGGCCGTCGGGCTCATAAGCCTGGATGAACTCAGGGATCTGCTTGAGGCAGTTGAGATAGAACTCATCAACGGGAGTGTCCATGTTGTTCTTCATCTCGATCCAGTCGCAGTTCGCGAACTTTCTCTGCCAGTCAGAGGTGATGGTGAAGATGATGTCGCCGCCGAGGAAATCAACATAGTGGTGATAGTTTCTGTAAGCAGCGGTCAGCAGAGTGGTGCGGAAGCCTCTCTCCTTGTAAACCTTGTATGCGTTCTTCATGACTGCAACGCCTGCCAGGTCAAGAGCCTCTGCGGGAACGCAGATGTCGCTTGCCTTGACAACGTTCTTGAGGTAATCATCGGTACGGCCGATCATGATGGTGCAGACGGGGTGCATCCAGGAAGTATCAAGGCCCTCAGCCTCTCTTCTCTTGAGACCGCGCTCGACTGCCTCACCGACTGCGACTGCCTGTGCGCAGGTGAAGGAAACGGTAGCGTTGATGGAAACTCCGCGATAGGTCAGCTCCTCGAAAGCCTCGACGCCTGCCTTGGAGGTAGGAGCCTTGATCTGGCTGTTGGGAACCAGAGCTGCAAGCTTGCAGGCCTGCTCAACCATGAGATCCTTGTTGGTGTAGTACTTGGCATTGGTCTGGAAGGAGATGCGGCCCTTCTGACCATGGGACTCCTCGAACATAGGAAGAAGGAGCTTGGAAGCCTTTGTGCCGAGCTTGCCAATGATATCCCATGCAACATCATCCTCAGTCCATGTAGGATTCTCAGCGATGACCTGCTTGATGGTGTCTTCCCAGTCAGGAAGCTCTTTCTTCAGAACGTTGCCGACGATAACAGGGTTGGTGGTGGCACCGGAACCGCCGTTCTCGATCGCATATGCCAGCTCCTTGCAGCTGCAGGAATCATTCCAGAACTCAGTCTGCGGGAAGGTTGCTACCATTTCGTTTAATTTGGACATCTTTTTACCCCTTTCTTAAAATGAGTAGATACAGATTATTGCTGTCAAACATTTTACCACATTCAAGGAATTTCGGCAAAATAATTTCGCGTGCTTTTTGCGTGCGATTTTGCTTTGTTTCTTTGTGCATTTAGGATAGCACGCGAGGGGTTTGCGTGCAAGGGTTTTTTAAAAAACTTTTCCGTTTCTCTGTAATGCACAATTCAGGCATCTTTCTTTTGTGCAACTTTTAGGGTTTTATTGTCTCCAGGCCGCCGTCCTGTCAGAGTTTGTCAACAAAAAAACAAACTCTCCCCCGCCGCTGCCCTCTGGTCTTTTGGCAAAGTGCAATAAAACAAAAAATGCACGCAAAATCTGCGTGCATTTTCCTTGAATTTTCTTCTTCACCGGTGCGTGCATGTGCACATTCTCTATGTGTGCTGCACACACCTGTGCATGACAGCGCCTGCTTTCTACAGGTTGTACTTTGTCCGGATCGTGATATCCGTCAGGATCTGTTCCTGTTCCGGCTGCTGGTTTTTCTGAATGAGATCGGCCAGAAGATGGGGCGGACGGTAGCCCTGCACATACCCGTTCTGGTCGATCAGGAAGTCGGCCTTATCCTCACAGAGGGCCTTTTCGTTTTTGGGAGTCTGGTCATAAATGATCACATGGGGCCTCTTTTCCAGTCCCAGCGCGTCAAAAGCCGCCCAGATCCCGTCCTGGCCGCCGGAGACGAGGAGGATCCCGTCGAGATCGGGATTCGCGCGCAGGGTGTTGGTGACGATCTTTTCCACTTCGCCGGCGTCATCAAAGCTTCCCTGGACTCCGACGATCTCCATACCGGGGCAGGAGGCCTTCGTCTCCTCCACGAAGCCCGCGACCCGGGAGATGTTGACGTGGTTGGTGAAGTATCCGGTGATCACGAGAATCTTTCCGCTGCCCCCGGTCAGCATCTTCATGAGCCCCGCCGCGGTCCGTCCGCTTTTGACATTGTCCATGCCGACAAAGCAGCGGCGCCGGGTTCCCACGATGTCGCAGTTAAAGGTCACGACAGGGATATTGTCGTCGATCAGCTCATTGATCTTCTCACGGACGCCCTCTGTGTCCACGGGCATCAGGGCCAGCCCGTCGATCCCCTCGCGGCGAAGCTCTTCCATCGCCTCGATCTGCTCCTTTGCGTCCACGGAATAGCTCTCCCGCAAAAGCACTTCGACCTCCCTGTCCTGCAGCTCCTGGACCGCCTCCCGGATCCCGCGGTTGATCTCGCGCATAAAGGAAGCCCCCGCGAGCTGGGTCACGATCCCGATCCTGCAGGACCTTCTCCTGGCATTCGTCTTGCGGGGTTTTTTCACATAGCCCATTTCCTCCGCTGTCCTGCGGATCTTCTCGGCCACCTCGGGATCCACTCTCCCCCGATTATTGAGCGCGCGGTCCACGGTCCCCCGCGAGACCCCTGTCGCATCCGCGATCTGCTGTACTGTCACTGCCAAGGTCTTATCCCCCTTCGTGTGCTTTATTTCTATTAGCAATCATTATACAGGATTTGCACGCAGTAAACAAGAGGATTTAAAAAATGCACAGCCGTTATGCACGCAAAAGCCGCAGTTCAGACCGCCGCATACGCGAGGTGTTTTTGCGACAAAGCCTTGTTTTGTTATTTTCAACGCAAAAAGAAGCTGTACAGGCATTTTGTGGTGTGCCGTACAGCTTCTTTTTCATCTGTTCTCTTTCAAAATGCACCCGCAGGACCGCGCTGCACGCGTGTCGACATTTCAACATCTTTCAGGCCGGGATCCGGGGTGCGGGCTCCCTGTCACAGGGCAGGCTCCGGGACAGGTCCTTTGAAGTCCGAAGGGCTCAGTCCAGAGTCAGAAGCTCATTTTTGAGGAAGGACTCCTTGCAGGCATAGGCGACCCTGGTGGCCTTAGTGCCGTCATAGACATTAGGCTCCGCGACCTCTCCCTTAGCTACATAATCACAGAAGACTTCCATCTCGGTGATGTAGGCATCGTGCCAGCGGCTGACGAAGTCCTGATAGCACTCGTGGCAGACGCCGTGCTCACTGAGGACCTCGACCAGGGAGGAGGAAGGGGTCGCGCCGATCCTGAGGGTGCCGTGGGTGCCGACGATCTCGGTCTCAACGGCAGAGCCGTGCGCGGCCGTTCTGCCGGCAAACATGAAGGCCATGGCGTCATTCTCGCACTGCATCAGGCAGGAGACATTGTCGCCGTCGTCCCAGTCCTTGAACTGCGGGAACTCGAAGCAGCCGCCGATCGCCCAGATCTTCTTGGGCTCGGAGCCGGTCAGCCAGCGGATCAGGTCGATGTCATGGATGGACATATCGATGAACTGGCCGCCGGATGTGGGCGCGAAAGGCAGATAGCTGTCAAAGGTGGACCTGGGATCCTCGGAATAGCAGCGCACGAGGACGACCCTGCCGATATCGCCGTTGTCGATCTTCTGCTTCGCGATCCTGTAGGACTTGTCAAAGCGGCGCATGAAGCCCAGCATGAAGACCTGGTTGGGATGGGCCTTGATGATCTCTTCGGCCTTGAGGCACTTCTCCACGTTCTCCGCCAGAGGCTTCTCGCAGAAGACGTGCTTGCCTGCCTCCATGGCGATCTTGATCATATCTACATGGGAGGCTGTATTGGTAAAGATCGCGACCGCTTCCACATTGGGGTCCGCGCACATCTCGACGGGATCGGCATAGACTGCCTCCACGTTCAGCTCCTCCGCCACTTCTTTGGCGCGGGCAGTATTGCCGTCACAGATCGCTGCCAGCTCCATGCCGGGAACCCGGTTTGCGATATTGCATGCATGCTCATAGCCAAGACGGCCGACACCGATTACACCCACCTTAAGCTTCTTCATGATTACCTTCCTTTCCGCGCGAAGTGCGCCTCCTGTATGTTTTATGTATCTATCATACACCATCCACCGCGGATCCGCTTTATAAATCTTGCTTTGTCCACCGGCAGAATGAGGGGATTTCCAGCCGGATAAAGGTCGTTTTCACAGGATGTCTTTCAGGATTTTGCTTTTTTCGCCCTCAGAGCTCCACCCAGACATTCCCCCGTCTCTGGGACTCCACACAGGCGTGGACAAAGCGCATCCCGTC
>DGUF01000148.1:6829-9396 GCA_002394525.1 Lachnospiraceae bacterium UBA4317
ACGCCGTCCCGGATATCCGGGAAGGTCCAGTCCTCCGGCTCCCGTCCCTCTTTCCTGGCGAGCAGGACCTGGGCAAAGGACCGGTAGATATTGCCGAAAGCCTCATAGAAGCCCTCGTGATGACCTGCCGAGACGCGGTTGAGGCGGTCGCTCTGGGGCGTCATATAGCCTTTTCCCGCCTCCAGGAGGCAGGTGGCGCCGCCCCGGGGCGTATGGCGGAGGATATCGGGCTGTGTGTGGTCCCACTCCAGCGCCCCCTTCGTCCCGATCACATAGATGGCGGGACTGCAGGTCTTGCCCATGGCGATCTGAGAGGCCCAGAGGTCTCCGGTCCTTCCCTCTCCCAGGTCCAGCAGGACCGTGGTGTTGGTCTCCAGCGGGAGCCAGGTGGGATAGGTGTCAAACATGGCCAGGACGCGGCGGATCCGCAGGCCGGTGAACTGGACCAGGAGCTGCTCCGCGTGGGTGCCCAGGTCGCCCGTGCAGAGGGCCTCTCCCACCGCCTCCGGCTGGAAGCGCCAGGGCAGATTTCCCTCAGGTTTTTCGTCCTGAGTCGATTCAATGACCCAGTCCTCAGGGTGCTGAACACGGACATGGAGGATGTCGCCGATCACGCCCTGGCGGATCATCTCCCGGGCCTGGCGGATCACCGGATAGCCTGTGTAGCCGTAGGTCACGCCGACCAGCAGATCCCTGTCCTTCGCGATCCGCTCCAGGTCCAGGGCCTGATCCAGGGTCAGGGTGAGCGGCTTGTCGCACATGACGTGGATCCCGCGCTCCATGAAATATTTTGCCGCCTCATAGTGGCTGGCGTTGGGGGTCATGATCGAGACAAAGTCGATCCCGTCCTCTCTTGCGGCCTCCGCGTCCGCCATTTCCCTGTAGTCGTGATAGACACGGTCCCTGTCGACTCCCCAGGCCTCCGCAGTCTCCAGACTCACGTCAAAATGGCGGGAAAAGCATCCCGCGCAGAGCTCTGCCAGGTCATCTATCCCGGCCGCATGCCTGTGGACGTCGCCGATATATGAGCCGATCCCTCCGCCGACCATGCCGTATCTCAGTCTGCTTCTTCCACTCATATTCCCTCTGTGCCCCTTTCTTTCCTGTAACTTTTCATTCCTGTTTTTATCTCAGCAGGTGAATCCCCCGCTTCTATGATTGACCGGGCATCGGTCAGGCCGCAGTTCACACCCCCTCATAAGGCGCGAACTTGTAACGCCGCTCATGGCAATTCCTGATCCTTCCGCGTGGCAGGGCATCAGCTGCCCTGGTCCCTCACAACATACTGTCTGCGGAATTCTCCCGGTGCCATACCGACATGCCTGGAAAACTGCTGGTTAAAGTGACTCTGCGCGTCATATCCCAGGCTGCAGGCGATCTCCGAGATCGACCGGTCCGTGTGGATGAGCTGGGTCTGGGCCTCTCCGATCCTGCGCTTCTGCAGATAGGACATGGGTGAATACCCGCTCATATCCTTGAAGACGTGGGCCATGTAGTAGGTGCTGACGTTCAGGGCGTCCGCGATCTCCTGCAGGGTCAGCGGCTCCCGGAAATGGACGTCGATATAGTGTTTGACCCGGTTGCCAAGCACATAGTCCTCCTCGTCGAGTTCGTTCAGGGACTGGTCCTGGTGCTCGATGACCGCCAGGGCCATGCTCAGAAAAGAGACCAGGAGGCCGTGGCAGTAGGTAGCGGCCCCGGCGAAATTGCCCGACAGGAGGCGGAACATGAGCTCGCATACTCCCTGCATCTCTTCGAAAAGAGGGTCCGCCCGGAAAACGCAGCCCCTGTCCGCCGGGATCAGGGCATTTTCCGGGGTCTGCGGCATCCTGAGACCGGCGACCGCGACGCACCAGGTCGCCACCTCCGCTCCCTCACCGGCCACCTCATCGTGTACGATCCCGGGATTGTAGACCAGCAGGTCTCCCTTTTTGACCGCGTACTGTCTGTGATCGATCAGATAGTGACTGCTGCCCTCCGTGATCAGCACGACCTCCGTGTAATCCTCATGAGCGTGCATGATCCTGGGATGCCTGCTTGCGTCCAGCCCCTGTCTGCTGACATACAGAAGGCGGGGAACATTCTCCCCTTCAAAAATGTGCTCGGCATCGTGTTTTACAAAGCACTGCACATGCAGCTTTTTTTCCTCTTTTCCGCTCAACTCAGCCCCCATAGAATATTCTGGCTCTGTTGCTGTCCACCGTTTTGTCCTGCCCTGTCAGGGGCGGGACTCTGTATTATTCTACACCAATCGGAGGGCCTTGTCCCATTTTACTGCGGAAAAACGTATGGCCGCGCCGGCTCTGCAGTCCACGCCCTCGACAGGACGTAGACTGTAAAGTCAGGTACCTTAATCGGCCGGATTTCGCAATATCCGGTGGAAGAGGACGTAAAAACACCCCGCAGGCAGATCGATCAGCCCGCGGGGTGTTTTGTGATTTTAATCAGCTGTACCGGCAGCCTGATCTGCCTCCGGCTCAGCAGCACTTATGAGTGCCTCGATTATGCCTCGATCTCATCAAGCTTGACGGGACGGCCCTCTTTGAGGGACTTCTTGGCAGCGATCG
>DGUF01000148.1:9489-22103 GCA_002394525.1 Lachnospiraceae bacterium UBA4317
CCGACAGGGACTTCCTTGTCGTTGATAACGGCGTCGACGAATGCCTTCTCCTCTGCGACGAACGCATCGTTGTAGCGCTCGAGGAAGAAGTAGGTGGGCTTTGCGGACTCAACAGTCTCGGCAGTGCTGATGAAGGCCTCGTTCTCGAGGTGGTTGTTGTCCTGGACAGCGCCCTTCTCGCAGAGGACTTCGACTCTCTGGTCATAGCCGTAAGGAGCCTGGCGGCAGTTGTCGATGACACCGATGGCGCCGTTCGCGAACTTCAGGGTGACGATCGCAGTGTCGACATCGTCGTACTCCGCATAGCCGGGATCGGTCAGGACTGCGCCGGTCGCGGAAACTTCCGTGACATCGCTGCCGGACAGATAGCGGACCATATCAAAGTCGTGAATCATCATGTCTGTGAAGATACCGCCGGAAACAGCGACATAGGACATGGGCGGACCTGCGGGATCGCGGGAGCAGACCTTGACGACATAGGGCTTGCCGAGCTTGCCGGAAGCAACTACGTCACGGACTGCCTTGTGGCTTCTGTCAAAACGGCGGACGAAACCGACCTGCAGCTTGACGCCGGCCTTCTCGACCTCGGCCAGAGCCTCTTTGATCTTGGCGACTTCTGTATCGATAGGCTTCTCGCAGAAGATGTGCTTGCCGGCCTTTGCTGCACGGATCATGAACTCTGCATGAGTGTTTGTGGAGGAGCAGATAAAGACTGCATCCACATCGTCAGCGGAGAAGACATCCTCAGGATCCTTGGATGTGCGGGCGATTCCGATGCTCTTTGCCCACTCTTCCATCTTCTCGTTCATGAAGGGATCCGCTACGATCACTACCTCGGCATCCGGAACAAAGTTCTGGATGTTAGTGCCATGCAGGTTACCGATACGACCAGCGCCAAGAAGGCCGATTCTGAGTTTCTTTGCCATTTTTTCCTCCTTAGGATTCAATAAGGCGCGCATGTGCGCATAAAAATTGGTGATTGAACAGTAACTGTCGCAGCTGAACCGTCTTTTCCCGGTAGGTAGCCATGACAGTTCCCTGCCTTTATTATCTTAACAGCTGACAATAAATCTGTATAGGGCAAAATAAGGAATCCTGCCCTTTTGTATGCCCGGTATGTCCACGCCTGCCAGGAGCGTGGACAGACTCTCTTTCCGTCAAAGGTACCGCAGGGGAGCCGCTTTATGCAGTCTTGGCTGCAGCTTCTTTTCTGCGCGCCTTTGCTGCCATGCTCTCACGAGTGACGTCGAGCAGGACGGCGCCGATAATCACGAGACCCAGGACCATGTTCTGGACTGCGGAGTCAACGGACAGAAGGGTGAAGCCGTTACGCAGGGTAGCGATGACCAGGGCACCGATGATGGTACCGAACATGGTACCTTTACCACCCATGAAGGACGCGCCGCCGATGACGCAGGATGCGATGGCGTCTGTGTCGTAGGGCTGGATGGCGTTTGCGCCGTTACAGATACCGGAACGGCCGACGGAGACCAGGCCGGCGATGGCTGCCATGAAGCCGGACAGGGCATAGCAGAAGGTCAGAACGTTGGCTGCGTCGATACCGGACAGACGGGTCGCTTCCATGTTGCCGCCTGCGCAGTAGATGGAACGGCCAAGGGCTGTGCGGGTCAGCACGACGTGCATGATGGCATAGATGATGATGACTACGATGAAGCTGACGGGGAAGCCTGCGATGGTGGCGGAACCCAGGGCCATGACGCCGTCCGGGAAGCCGGAGATCATCTGGGAGCCGGTGACCAGAAGGGCAGCGCCCCAGAGGAAGTTCTTCATACCCAGCGTGGATACGAAGGGGTGAGGCAGGTGGAGTCTGGTCAGGAGAGTTCCGTTGATCAGGCCGATGCAGGTGCCGGCGACCAGGGCGATGATGATCAGGATGACGGGATTGGTCATGCCGCCCTTGACCAGCATACCCAGGATGCAGGCGCAGAAGGTAGCGTTGGCGCCGACGGAAAGGTCGATACCTGCCGTGATCAGGCAGAGCAGCATACCGGTGGACAGCAGGGCCGTGAAGGATGTCTGCTTGAGGACAGACATGATGTTGCTGTAGGTCAGGAAGTTCGGGCTGGCAATGGTCAGGACGATGCAGAGGATCAGCAGAGCGCCGAGTGTGCCCAGATAGGACGACAGACCGCCTAATTTACTATTTTTCATGAATATATTCCTCCAACAAA
The DNA here is from genome assembly GCA_002394525.1 of Lachnospiraceae bacterium UBA4317. Next base: position 11,682 of record DGUF01000148.1, read on the forward strand.
TCGGAACGCGCAATTACGCGGTGAATACGAAAACTCTGATGATAAAAACACTGCGTGTTTTAATCATCTAATGTTCCACCCCAGGCTGCCTTCATGAGGCTCTCCTGGTTGAAGTGCTTGCTGTCGCGGTCGACGACGGCCTTGACAACACCCTCTCGCATGACGACCACGCGGTCGGACATGCCCAGGATCTCCGGCATTTCGGAGGAGACCATGATGACGCACTTGCCTTCCTTGACCAGGCGGTTCATGACGTTGTAGACCTCGATCTTGGCGCCGACGTCGATGCCTCGGGTGGGCTCGTCAAAGATGTAGATCTCCGCGTCGGTGTTGACCCACTTGCCGATGACGACCTTCTGCTGGTTACCGCCGGAGAGCTGGCCGACGATCTCGTCGATCGAAGGGGTCTTGATCTTGAGGGATTCGATATTCTCGGTGCCCTTCTCGAGGATGCGCTTCTGGTTGAGGAAGAGACCGTCGCAGAAGCCCTTGAGGTTGGCCAGGATCAGGTTGTTGCGGATGGACTCCGCCAGGACAAGGCCCTGTCCCTTGCGGTCCTCGGTCAGGAAGGCGATGCCTGCCGCGATGGCCTGCTTGGGATTCTTGATCGTGGTCTCCTTGCCGTTGATGTAGATCTTGCCGCCGTCGATGGGGTCCGCGCCGAAGATGGCGCGCATGGTCTCGGTGCGGCCCGCGCCGACCAGTCCGGCAAAGCCCAGGACCTGGCCCCTGTAGGCCTCGAAGCTGACGTCGTGCAGGACGCCGCCCTCCTCCAGGTGCTCGACCTTGAGGGCCACATCGCCCTTGGTGCCGAATTCCTTGGGGAAGAGGTTGTCCAGGGACCGGCCGACCATGGCCGCGATCAGGGAGTCGTTGTCCCAGTCCTTGATGTCCCTTGTGTCGATGTACTGGCCGTCGCGGATGACCTCCACGCGGTCACAGAGCTCGAAGAGCTCCTCCAGCTTGTGGGAGACGAAGACGATGCCGATGCCCCTGTCACGCAGGTCGCGGCAGGTCTTCATCAGCTGCTCGACTTCCTTCTCACCCAGGGAGGAGGTCGGCTCGTCCATGATGATCATCTTGGCGTCGATCAGTACTGCCTTCGCGATCTCGATCATCTGCTGGACGCCCATACCGAAGGTGCCCGCGGGCTTGGTCGGATCTACATCCTGCCCCAAAGAGGCCATGACTTCCTTGGCCTTCTTGTGCATGTATCCATAGTCCAGGAGTCCTCCCGGACCTTTTTTCCATTTATTGATAAAGATATTGTCCGTGATGCTCAGAAGCTTCTCGATGTTCAGCTCCTGATATACGCATGCGATACCCGCCGCCGCCGAATCGTTGGGGTTATGGAAGGTCATCTGCTTGCCGTCGACATAGATCTCACCCTCGTCCGGCTTGTGCACGCCGGTAAGGACCTTGATCAGGGTCGATTTTCCTGCGCCGTTCTCACCGATCAGACCAAGGATCTCGCCGGGCTTGACCGAGAGCTGCATCTTGTCGAGTGCCTTGACACCGGGAAATATCTTTGTGCAATTTTTCAATTCCACAACATATTCGCTCATTCGGAAGTTTTCCTTTCTATCCTGTAATGATCCCTTGTGCGCCTTCATAATAAAACGGACTCCTCACCGGGCTCCGAAAGTCCGATGAAGAGTCCGTTCGTCTCCTGTTATTCAGGATGTTTCTTCAGGACTTGTCCGTCAACACATTTGTATTTATGATGCGTCAACCAGTTCCTTCAAAAATATGATCCTGTCCCCTTTATATCTCAGAACCTCCCGGCCATTTCAGTCCGGTCTGTCCTGAAGGCGAAACAGTTTTTATCAATGATTACTTTCCGGCATATCCGTTCAGCTTGTCGATGTGCTCCTGAGCATTATCCTTGGTGATGATGGTGTAACCGGAGTCGACTACGGGATCGACCTGCTCGCCGTTCAGATATGCAACCATGGTCTCGACTGCCTTGTAAGCCATGTCATAAGGGTTCTGGGCAGTGGACATGGTCATCTTGCCTTCCAGGATCGCCTGCGCGGCAGGGATCTGGCCGTCGAAGCCGAGGAAGATGGTGTTCTTGTAGGTCTCAAGACCTGCCTTTGCGGCTGCGTTGGCAGCTGCAAGAGCCATATCGTCGTTGTTTGCGCAGATGATGGCAACGCCTTCGGGATGTGTGGACATGATGCCTTCCATCTCATTGGTAGCCTTGTCTGCAACTGCGTCAGCATAGTGGACTTCGTTCTCGAGGAACTCGCCGCCGTTCTCGTTGACGCCTGCGATGTAGCCGTTCATACGGGCTGTGTTGGTGCCGTCACCCTGGACGCCTGCGATCTCGATGCACTTGATCTCTTCCCAGCCTGCATCCTTTGCGGCCTGGACTGCTGCAGCGGCGCCTGCCTTTGCAGCTTCCTCGTTACCGGTTCCGATGAAGGAGATGACCTTGTCGGACTCGATCCTGGAATCCAGAGCCATGATGGGCTTGTCAGTGTCCTTGATCAGGGTAGCAACTGTGTCAGCCTGCAGGGGAGCGATGATGTAGCCGTCATAGGCGCCGGAGCCCAGATCGGTCTGGATCATGTTCATCTGCTCGTCATAAGAAGTCTCTGAGGGCGGTCCCTTGACATCGACGGTCACGCCGGGGTGCTCTTTTGCATAGGCCTCTGCGCCGGCCTGGATATAGGTCCAGTACTCGGAAGACAGAGTCTTGCAGATGACGTCGATCTTGTACTCGCCGCTTCCGCCTGCGGGGGCAGCCTCACCGGTAGAGCCTGCGTCAGCCGCGGGAGCACTGCTGCTGGAGCTGCTGGAAGAGCCGCCGCCGCATGCTACCATGGAGACAGCGACTGCACCTGCGAGCAGAGCCGCCAATAACCTTTTCTTCATAGTTACATCCTCCTATCTTGAATAACAACTGTTATCAGTTACCCCTTTAAAAAATGAAAACGATCCCGGAAAAACAGAGCAGGCATAATCGCTCACGGTTTTTCCGGATGTCTGTCGCCGTTTACTCCCGGCAGCCTGCAAGCAGATCAGCAAAAAGAGCCGGCACACAGACCATCCTTTTGTCTGCGTACCGGCTCCGATTGCCCTTCCTCATCCCCGATTGGATGAGGGACTGTATATAATTTTGCGTTTTTCTTCTAAGACAATGACACTGTCACCTTTCCTGCGGATCACTGCGTCATTCCCGCGTTTTAAAATCGCTTCTACGGCCGCCTTGACTTTATCGTCAAGCTTGATTTCCATCCTTAAGCACCTCTGCGGTCTGCGGCTCAGATATTATACATCCTTCCCTTTTTGCTTTTTTCAGCTTTGTCTTATTCTGTCCCGCAGGCTTTCCCTTTCCGCCTGCAAAACATTCATTTTATCTCATTATCTCAGGGTCATAATGGCCTTGACTGCCTCCGCGGTCGTTGTCGCGGGGAAGAGCTCGTAGCCGACATAGCCCTGATAGCCGATCTCCTCAAGCGCTCTGTACACCCTGGGGAAATAGATCTCGCCGGTGCCGGGCTCGTGACGTCCGGGAGCGTCCGCGATGTGGACATGGCCGAAGGTGTCGCCGAAATTTTTGATCGTATCGCAGATGCAGCCCTCGTTGATCTGCATGTGATATACATCATAGAGAACCTTGAGCTTGGGAGACCCGATCAGGCGGATCATCTCGGCGGCATCGGAGGTATATTTCAGATAGTTGCCGACATGGTCTGTCGTGATATTGAGGCCCTCCAGGTTCATCTGGATCCCGGTCTTCTCCGCCAGAGCCGCGCACTTCTCCAGGTTGCGGAACATGGTGCAGGTCTTGACGGTATCGGAGAGATTGTCATAGGAATTGATGACAACGCCGCCGTCGCCCAGGCCGTTGGAGTGGATGGTCACACAGGGAGCTCCGAGGAACCTGGCAGTCTCACAGGACTTCTCCAGGTACTCCATATAGGCCTCTGTCTGATCGGGATCGATCAGGGACAGGTCCGCGTCGCCGTTAAAGCCGCAGATCGGGATGCCTGCCTTCTCGGAAGCCTCTTTGACTGCGTTCAGGTCCTTCTCGGGCCATCCCCAGAATTCGACTGCGTCAAAACCGTCTTCTTTTGCCGCCTGGAATCTGTCCAGAAAAGGAATCTCGCCGTACAGAGCATCGATGCAAGCTGATGTCTTCATAGATTAAAAACCTCCATCCTGATAATTAAAAACTCCGCACGCTGCCCGTTCTGGTCACTGATCATGGGAGCGGCATCCGTGCAGTGCTCTATGTGCTTTGCACATTTTTGTGCTATGCACATATTACACTATTTCACTCTGCAAATCAAAATGGAAAAAGCACTAAAAAAGTGATTCCGATTTTGTATGTATTTTACAAAGATCCCGGGCTCGTAAACAAAATGCCGTATTCCGCCCATCAACCGATCAGGATTTATAAAGGCAATTATAAGGCAAATTGATAGCATTCGTCAACATGCCTAAAGCCGCATCGCACATAAAGGCAGATTCTATATTAACTGCACAATATTCTCTCCCCGAGCGCAATTCACTTTGCTTTTATTGTGCAAACGAAAAACCGTTATCCAGAAACAGGCAGCTTCCGGATAACGGCATCAGATATATTTCAATATTGGACAGATAAAAAAATTATATATTTTCCGCGCAGAGGATCCTCAGGTCAGCGAAACGGCCCGCGTCCTGAAGGCTCTTTCCTCTGAGATATCCCGCCAGCCAGACCAGGGGATCCCTGCCCTGGCGGACGAAATCCTGGGGGATGGTGAAATCCACCCTCCCCTCCTGCAGCAGCTGGCGGATCCCGTCATTGATGTCATGGCAGATCACATGGATCTTTTTTTCCATCCCGTAGGCGCGGACCGCCTCGGCGCATGCCGTCACACTCAGATTGGCCATATAGATCCCGCGCAGGTCGGAGCAGGACCGAATCGCGTCGCTGACAGCCTTCAGTGTCGTTCCATAATCATTGAAGGTCTCCGCCGTAAACAGGTCCTTCTCCGGGAATCCCAGCTCCTTCATCCTCTCGGAAAAGCCCAGAAAGCGCTGTCTGTGTCCGTCAAATTTCAGATTTCCGACCGCCACCAGGACCTGTTCCCCTGGACGGATACACTTGCTCATCATCTGTGCGGCCAGGCGGCCGGACTGTTTGATGTCCTGGCCGACAAAGAGGATGCGCCCCGATTCGGGCAGGTCTGAATTGTAGGTCACCAGGGGAATGCCGGCATTTTTCAGTTCCCTGAGCTCTTCGATGATCACAGGATCCCGCAGCGCGCAGACGGAAATGCCCTCCGCCCCCTGCTCGTGCAGGTCCCGGAGGAGGTTGACAGCCTCCTGGGGCAGGTCTGTTTTGCACTGCCGGACCAGGATCTCCACGCCGGCGGGCTCCAGCTCCTCCTGGGCCTCCCTGATTCCCTGATTGATGCCCTCCCAGAACTGCTGGCCGTGGCCCCAGTCAGGCAGAAGCACCCCCAGCTTCAGGACCTTTTTTTCCGCCTCCAGCTCCCGCAGATGGGCCTCCCGGGTGGAGACATAGCCGGTCTCCTGCGCGATCCGGAGAACCCGCTCGCGCACCTCTGCTTTTACATAGGATCTGTTATTGATCACGCGGTCAACTGTCCCGCGGGAGACGCCCGCAAGATCCGCGATCATCTGTAAGGTCGGTTTTTTTCCCATGTTCTCAATCCTTTTCCAGGCCCCGCCGGTAAAACCACCCCGGCAAAGCAGGTTTCCGATTCCGTCATCCGTCTCCTGTAAAAAACACGGGATGCGGCTTGTAAAACGATGGATGAATGCATTTGCATACGTCACTTTTAATATAACCTAAAGGTGTCCGCGATGCAAGAAAAGCCGTGTGCACGGATACGTACACACGGCTTCTGAGCGTTATGGATTGGGCGGGAATATGCAGCGCACCTATATTCTTTTTTTATTTTACAGAATCGACCATATCGATCATCTGGTCCCTTGTGCAGCCGGAATCCAGATAGATCGAATAGTAATAGTCTCCCCTGGACCAGGTCGCGAGGAAGGTGTCGTTTTCGTAGCTCAGGATCTTCACCTCGGCCCCCTTGATATCCACCGTCTCCTCCTTGTCGAAGGCGACTGTGATCCTGTTCACCTCATCCTCCGTCCTGCCCTTGGTGAAGGTGAGGAAGGAAGTGTCATTCTCATACTGGATCTCATAGACCCCGTTTGCATAGAGCATGTAGAATGTGTTGGAAGCCTCGAAGGGAAGCCTGGTCACTTCCTCATAGCCGGTTTTTATGTCCGCCTCAAAGGATTCCCTGTCCGAATATTCGACAGAGGACCAGTCATCCCCATCCCCTTCCGAATCCATCATGTCCTCCTCGGAGATCGGATTTCCGTCCTCATCCACCTGCACCATTTCCTCAGGCGGCACGATATTGCCGTCCTCATCGTAGTAGACACCGTCATCATTGACCGGATTGCCCAGGGCATCCGTCTGAGAATCAGCCATCTCGCCGGTTGCAGGAGGCTCCCGGGTCTGCCCTGCCTCCTTCCCGGCGTCAGCCTCTGCCGTCACCGTATCCGCCGCTCCGGCCTGGTCCGCCTTTTCCGCCTGCCCCTCCTTTTTTCCGGAGCCGCAGCCGGCTGCCAGGGCAGCTGTCAGCACACAGACCACCAGGCCTGCCGTCAGTCTGTTCAAAGCTATCTTTCTTTTCATAATCGCTCCTCCATGATCGGCCGGGCCGTGATCCGGCCGAAAGCCACGATTTCCGTTCCCGTACCGGCAGCTTCCCGGGCTGGGAATTTTCCTTCTGCAACCAAAGACGCAGTTTCTCCGAAGAGGTCACTACAACGTTACCCCTCAGGTGTGAAATCTCTGTGAATCCACCCCCTGTTTACGGTTTTCATTCCGGTCAAATTAGAGTAGACTATAAGAAAAGGTCCCTGCCCCGCCCGGGCGGGGGAAGGCGCCGCGGATCCGGCGGCTCCAAGCAAAAAAACAGAAGACCCCTGAGTCCTGCAACCGGAAAGGATCTCCCATGAAAGCAGATGAAAGAAGAGAAAATCTCAAAAAGATCCTCATGGAATCGGCTGCCCCCGTCTCCGGCTCCGCCCTGGCCCGCAGACTGTCGGTCAGCCGCCAGGTCATCGTGACCGATATAGCGATCCTCCGCGCCGAGGGCATAGAAATCACCTCGACGACCCAGGGCTACATCATGTCCCGCGAGACACTCTGCAAGAGGATCTTTAAAGTCCACCACAGCCGGGAGGAGTGCGAGGCCGAGCTCAACCTCTTTGTGGACTGCGGTGCCATCGTCAAGGACGTCTTTGTCAGCCACAGAGTCTACGGTGTCATCCGGGGCGAGCTGGACATCCGGTCCCGCCTGGACGTCCAGGCCTTCCTGGAATCCATCCGCAGCGGCAGATCCACCCTGCTCTCCTCCACGACCGAGGGCTTCCACTACCACACCCTGCTGGCCCCCTCCGAGGAGATCCTGGACATGATCGAAAACCGGCTGTGGGAAATGGGCTTTCTGGCAAAGACCCTGCCCTATGAGCCCCACGAGCTGACCGAAAACATCCAGGAGCGTGACAGAGGGACAGGCACTGCGTCACACTAAAGTCCTATGACAAAAATATTCTATGACCAAAGATACTCTGTGGCAGCCAACTGTGACAGAGAAAAACTCCAGACAGCGAACTGTGACAGATAAAAGCTCTATGACAGCTAACTGCGACACATAAAAGATCTGCGACAGACAATCGTCACAAAGAGCCGGAGGGCAGACCGCCCGCCGGCTCCTTCTATTTGCCGGCCCTTTCATCGGCCGGTCTTTTTGTATGCGGTCCTTTTCTTTACCCGCGCATATCCCGTTCCCAGTCCCTTCGGACCTGCGGCTGGAACAGGCGGACAACCCGGTCCGCAGCCCGGATCCGGAGTCTTGTTATAGCTCAGGCGATGGAATCCGGTCCGTCACGGATCGGCGGGCTCACGCCCGGCATCCAGTTCGAGGAAGTATTCCTTTGACAGGCGGAAGACCGTGCCGGAGAGCAGGAAGACCGCGATCAGGTTGGGGATGACCATGAGACCGTTGAAGGTGTCCGAGATATCCCACAGAAGTCCCAGGTCCATGGTCGCTCCCACGATGGAGACCAGGGAATACAGTACCAGGAAGGGCCGGATCGTCCGGGTCCCGAAGAGGAATTCCACGCAGCGGGAGCCATAGAGCCCCCATCCGATCGTCGTGGAGAAGGCAAAGCAGATCAGGGCCACCGCGGTAAAGATCGAGACCCAGATCCCGTAGGAAGCCGTAAACCCGGAGATGGTCAGGTCCGCGCCCGCCGCCTGGCCGTAGACGATGTCGATACCGCTGCAGAGGATGACCATGGCCGTCAGCGTGCAGATCACGATCGTATCCGTGAACACCTCAAAGATCCCGAACAGGCCCTGGTGGACCGGATGTCCCGTATCCGCCGTCGCGTGCGCGATCGACCCGGTGCCCAGGCCCGCCTCGTTGGAAAAGATGCCGCGGGAGACGCCGCGCCGCATACTCACGAACATGGAACCGACCACACCGCCCGTAAAGGCCCGGGGATCAAAGGCTCCCGCAAAGATCGAAGCGAAAACACCGGGAACCCTGCCGATATGCATGAGGACTACACCCAGAGCCAGGAGAATATAAAAAATCGCCATAAAGGGCACCAGCTTTTCCGTGAAGCTGCCGATCCTCCGGATCCCTCCCAGAAGGACCCCGCCCACGCACAGGGCCAGCACAACGCCCAGCACCAGGTTGACCATTCCCAGGCTCCCGGCCTCCAGGATGTTATAGTTGATAAAGACCGCGTCGATGGCCGTCACGATCGTATTGATCTGGGTGGCATTGCCCGTCCCGAAGACAGCGATGGTCCCGAAGATCGAAAAGAGGACCGCAAGAAAATGCCATTTCTTCGACAGGCCGTTTTTAATAAAGTACATGGGTCCGCCGACCCAGTCCCCCTTGGCGTTGCGCTCGCGGAAATGGACCGCCAGGACGACCTCGGAGTATTTCGTGCACATGCCCAGCAGGGCGGAGATCCACATCCAGAAGACCGCGCCGGGCCCCCCGATCGCGATCGCGCCCGCCACGCCGGCGATATTGCCCGTGCCGACCGTTCCAGCCAGCGCCGTACAGACCGCCTGGAAGGGCGTCATGGCGCCCTCCTCCGCCTCTTTTTTATCAAAGATCTTTCCCAGCGTCTGCCGGATTGCATAGACAAAGCGCCGGATCTGGATAAAACCCGTACCGATACTCAGGTAGAGGCCGACGCCGATGATGCAGATCATGGCGGGGATTCCCCAGATAAAGCTGTTGACTTCGCCGTTAATGCTGCTGATAAGTTCAAGCATATATTCAAGTCCCCCTTTACTGATTTAACGCATTGACACCTATTATGCTTCATTCCGGTGCAAATCACAACTTTTTTCCAAATTTTTTCCTTATTCCGTTTATATAGAAACAATCGGCCCGATCATACTCTGCCGGGACCGGGCGCGCCGGAGGCCGTGACCTTTCTCCAGACCTGCACTTCATAGGGCCTCAGAAAACCAGCCCGGGGTCCGCCGGCCTCCCCCGGCCTTCCTCCGGACGGATAATTGTCCAGCAGCAGCCGGAGCTTCCCGCCGCCCGCCCGGCAGTACCCGGCCGGAAGCCTGTACCGGCATCTCTTTTTCGAAAAAGAACAGACCACCAGGATCCTGTCCTCTCCCCGGCAGCGTTCATACATAAAGACCCGGCCGTTCATGGGATACAGCTCCCGGTAGGTCCCCCACAGCAGGGTCTCCTCTTTTTTGCGCAGGGCCAGGCACTTCCGGTAAAAATTCAGGATGCTGCCGGGATCCTTCTCCTCCGCCTCCGCATTGACCCTCTTGTAATTGGAATTGATATAAAACCAGGGCCTGCCCGTGGTAAAACCGGCCCCCGGCCCCCCTGTCCACTGGACCGGGGTCCTGGCCGAATCCCTGGTCGAGATCTGGACCCTCTTCAGCCTCTTGTAGACAGGCTCCCACAGGAAAAAGCTGTTGTAGGCATTGCGGGCCGACACATCGATATACTGGTCGATGGAGTCCAGGGCGATATTGGTCATGCCCAGCTCCTGCCCCTGATAGAGAAAGGGCGTCCCCCGCTGAAAGATATAGGCGGCCGCCAGCATGGTGCCCGACTCGCGCCAGTACTCCTCGTTCCCGTACCTGCTGATCACCCTGGGATGGTCGTGGTTCTCCAGATACAGGGCATTCCAGGCCATGCAGCCATGCCTGTCCCTGCCTTTTTTCTTCCGGCTCCTGCCCGGCCTCCGGTCCCCCTGCAGGCCGTACTGCCATTTGGAAAAAGCCCTCCTGAGCTTCCAGAGCCAGAAACCGTGGTTGAGATACTCGGTCATAAAGCAGTCCGCCATCATGGTGTCGAACTGGATCAGCATATCCAGGAC